>JAYVGA010000284.1:0-6553 GCA_043772635.1 Chitinophagaceae bacterium | reverse complement strand
CAGCACCACTATCTGCGGCTGCATGGGCGATACGAGCATAATTTCCATAGTGCCCATTTCTTTTTCTTTTACAATAGTAATGGCCGTCATCATGGTGCAAACCAGCAACAGTACCATGGCCATTACGCCGGGCACAAAATTAAATGCTCCTTTTAACTGCGGGTTATACAACATTCTTGTTTCGGTATTTATGGTATAAGGCAGCCTGCGGTTATTGGTAATGCGGTTTTGATAATCTGTAATTATTGCCGATGCATAAGCAGTGAGTGTACTGGCCACGTTTGGGTCTGATGCATCTGCTATTAATTGTACCTGCGCTTTATTAAAATGCTGCAGGTCTTCATTAAAATGTTGTGGAAAAATTATGGCGAGTTTAATATATCCTTTTTTAAATTCTTCCTGAACCTGGTTATAGGATACCAGGTTTTTTTCTACATCAAAATAACGGCTGGCATGCAGCTCTGCAGTTAAAGAAGTGCTGGCTGCATCTTTTGAATTATCCAGCACAGCTATTCCTGCATTTTTTACTTCGTTGGTAAGGGCAAAACCAAAAATAATAATTTGCACTACGGGCATACCGAGCAGAATAAACATGGTTCGTTTATCCCGCCATATATGGAAGAATTCTTTTTTTACGAAAGCGAAAAATTGTTTGCCCCCTAACCCCCTAAAGGGGGAACTGGCAGTCTTAATATTTTTATTGCTATCAATCATTAAACAACGTTATTATATTTCCAAATAAGATTTCACCCTTGCTATCTGGCTGTAGTTAATCAGCAGCCCTAACCGCCTTTCTTGCCAGCTTTAAAAAAACTTCATCCATTGATGCGGCCTGGTAATTTATTTTTAACCGGGCAGGTGTATCCAGCGCTTCAATTCTTCCATCTACCATTATGCTTACCCGGTTGCAATACTCTGCTTCGTCCATATAATGTGTAGTTACAAAAATGGTGATGCCCGCATCGGATGCCTGGTAAATCATGTTCCAGAATTCTCTTCTTGTTACAGGGTCTACCCCGCCGGTTGGTTCATCTAAAAAAACTATTTCGGGCTCATGAAAAATGGCAACAGAAAATGCCAGCTTTTGTTTCCATCCCAGCGGCAAAGATTTTACAAGTACATTGGCTTCTTTTTGCAGGTGCAGCTCATTAAGAATATAATTTATTTTGGTTTTTATAAATACATCCGTTTTGTGGTAAATGCCGCCATAGAACTGCATGTTTTCTTTTACTGTTAAATCATCGTATAAAGAAAACTTCTGGCTCATGTAACCAATACTTTTTTTTATCTGTTCATTTTGTTTATACACATCCAGGCCCGCCACAGTGGCCTGGCCGGAGCTGGGCAGAGAAAGCCCGCAGAGCATGCGCATAGCCGTAGTTTTACCGGCACCGTTAGCGCCGAGAAAACCAAATATTTCTCCTTTGCTCACTTCAAAACTAATATTATCTACTGCAACAAAATCTCCAAAACGTTTGGTGAGCTGATTTGCGGTTATCACTTTAGCGTTATTCATTTTAATTTTTCATTAATGCAATAAAACAATCTTCAATATTTGGTTTTACCTGTTGTATAACTGCGTGTTCACTTTTGAGGTTTTCTATAAATTCAAAAAGCAATTTTTCGCTCTCTTTATTTTTTATTACCACATGATGGTATTCTCCAAAAGGATAAATATCCTGTACAAAATCCTGCTGCTGCAGCTCATTAAGCAAATGAAGCATGCGTGGAGATTTAACTGCCAGCAATAGTTTTGAAAAATCGTTTACAATTCCTGCCGGTGTATTGATAGACAAAATTTTTCCGTTTTGCATCAGTGCCACTCTATCACATAAATCGGCTTCGTCCATATAAGGTGTAGAAACCAGTATGGTAATGCCCTGCTGCTTTAAGCCCTTCAGCATTTCCCAAAACTCTTTTCTTGATACGGCATCTACTCCTGTAGTGGGTTCATCTAAAAACAACACAGTGGGGCGGTGTATAAGCGCACAACATAATGCCAGTTTTTGTTTCATACCGCCGGAAAGCTTACCTGCTTTCCTGTTTTTAAAAGGCTCTATCTGTACATAAATATCTTTTATCAATTCATAATTTTGCCGGAGGCTGGTATTAAAAATGGTGGCAAAAAAATTAAGGTTTTCCTCTACAGATAAATCAGGATACAGAGAAAACTTACCGGGCATATAGCCCACCGTTTTTCTTATTGCTTTATAATCATTTACTACATCCAAACCATCTACTGTTGCCTGGCCACTATCTGCCAGTAACAACGTGGTTAATATCCTGAACAAAGAAGTTTTGCCTGCACCATCCGGGCCAATAATTCCAAACAGTTCTCCCCGGCTCACATTAAATGAAATATCCTTTAATGCATTTACTTCTTTTTTCTTTCCATAAGTTTTTACAATATTTTTTATAACAACACCGCCATCCCAAGACTGCACCGGCATTGCCATTTCTAAAGAATTGTCTTCAGTATTTATATTGTTACCCATTTTAAAAGCTTCAAAAATTTTAATTTAAATTCTGTTCATCCGGGTGCATTTCCGTTTTACGGGTTAGGGATTAATTTCACTTCGCCGTACATGCCTATTTTTAAATAGCCATCATTTTTTACTTTTACTTTTATGGCATACACCAGGTTTGCCCTCTCCTCTTTTGTTTGTATCGTTTTTGGAGTAAACTCTGCTTTATCAGAAACCCAGGTTATTATACCGCTGTATTCTTTATATTTTTTTGCGCCATCATCGGTAAATACTTTTACCTTTTGCCCCAGTTTTATTTGTGGCAATTGTATACCGGTAATGTAAGCCCTTAAATTTAATGAGGATAAATCTGCAATTTTATACAAAGCTTTTCCGGCAGAAGTTATTTCGCCCTGCTCTGCATATTTTGTAATTACTGTACCGCTAATGGGGTTTATGATATTGGCTCTTTGTACCTGGTCCTGCAATTGGGCTACTCTTTTTTGTAATGGATTGGCTTCGCTTAATATGCTGCGGTTTTGTGTGGAGATATTACTGCGCTGCACATTTACCTGATGCTGTGTTACCGATAACTGTTTACGGGCCACATCAATTTGTGCATTGATATCATCTAATTGCTTACCTGTTGCAGCATCTGCCTTAAGCAAATTTTCTATTCTTGCTTTTTCGTGCTGCAGGGTGTTTAACTGCGATTGCTGCACTGCTGCCTGTGTTTGCAGCAACGCTACCTGCGGAGCCACATTAGCCGTTTTTTCATTTAAGGATTTAATACTTGCCTCTACCTGCTCCTGCTGCAAAGAAATATTTTTTGCATCTACCGTACCTGCAATACTATCTTTTGCCATCTGCAAACCTTCCTGAACATTAAAAGAAATAATTTTACCGGAAAGTTCCGACGATACCAAAACCTCTTCTGCCTCAAAAGTTCCGGAAGCATCAAAATTATTTTCTCCTTTTTTACAGCCTGAAAATGTAACTAACAAAAAAAGTAATGCTATAAAATTAATTTTCTTCATAAAAATGTTTTATTGTTTTCCTGATATAGTCTTGTAATTTATTTGTGCCTGTAATAATTGTACCTGGTGGGTAATTAATGATTGCCTGGCCTGGTCTTCTGCATTTATTTCTCTTAAATAATCGTTGGCAGTAATTACCCCATTTTCTAATTGCGCTTTGGCGGCTTCTTTTACTTTAATGCGCAAGTCAATAATTTCATTGTCTTTTGCAATAAGTTGCTGCAGTTTATTTACCTCGGCCTGCTGCACCTGCAAAGAGGTGTTGGTATTTAATAAAAAAGTTTCTTTTTCAATGACAATAAATTTTTTATTGATATCAATTAACAGCTTATCATTTTTTTTGGTGTACAACCCGCCAAACTGCCAGTTTAAACGAACACCTGTGGTATAAAAAAAAGCAAATTCATTTTTTAAAAAATTAAGGCCGGGCCGTCCATAGCCGCTTTGTACAAATAAAGCCGCTTTGGGTTTATTGCGGGAGTTAATTAATTTGTACTGGCCATTCAGTAATTTTTCCTGTGTGCTGTATAATTTTAATTCGGGCCTTTGTATTTCGCCTGGTATTGAAGTAGTTTCTACAACCGGTTTTTCTAATGCAATGTCTGCGGGTAAAGTTTGATTAATAAATAAACCCAGCACATCGGTTAATCCTTTCCTGGATGCCTGTATTTCAATCTCCCGCTGGTCTGCTTTTAGTAACTCTGCTTTTAATACATTAAGATTAGATTTAAAAGCCACACCATTGTTTACCTGTGCTTCGGTTTTTTTAACCCCGCTGTTTAAATCAGTTTTAATTAAATCTACCTGCCTTAACTGTTCATCTAAAAAAAGAACACCGAGAAACAATTGATTAATTCTTTCTTTAAGTTTATACAATTCTACTTCTACTTTTTGCTGCCCGGCGGCTTCATTTAATTGCTGTAAATTTTTTTGATCTTTAATAACACCACCGTCGTAAATTAACTGGTTAATATCTGCCAGAATTTTATACTGATCTTTTGCTGGCGCATTAAACGTTACACCCGGTATGGGTACATTAATTTCTGTAACATCCGATTGGTAAGTGGCCTGGCCGCTTACATTAAACTGTGGCAAGAAACCTTTGCTTAAATTATTGATATTGATATCTGCAGTTTGTTTTAATAAATCTTTTTGTTTTATCAATGGATAATGCTGCTGTGCAAGCTCGTAAGCTTTTAAAAGGCTGAGGGGCTGCTGCTGGGCATTTAAAAATAAAGGCAGCAGGAACAATATGGTTAATAATGATTTCATGATGTTGAGAAAAATTATTTTTTTATTGAATCAATTATAAATTTTGGTATTTCTTTTCGCCTTTCTTCCATCATCTGCCTGAAATGTAATTCACTTAAGTGCAGGTTACGGGTAAGCATAGGTTTGGCAACAAAAGGAAAAATTGTCATAGATAACAGGTTCATTAAAAGATGCACCGGATTTGTCCTTTTTATAGTGCCTTTTTTTACTTCTTTTTCTATCTGCTCCAAAAATTTTGCAGGCTTGGGGCGGTTAGCCATGTTCCATATCCTGGTTAAAAACCTGTCTGCATCCCGGTTAAGTTCGTTTAAAATAAACCAGGGCAAATATGGGCTTTCCATCATTTCATCTATATATTCATTTACAAAAGCTTCTATTTTTACAAACAGTGCTGCATCCGATTCAAATATCCTGTTTATTTTAGGGAAAAATTTTTGGGCTTCCTGCAAAAAAATTACTTCAAATAATTTTTCCTTATCCTTAAAATAATAATGCAGCATGGCTTTGTTAATAGCCGCCTCATCTGCAATATCCTGCATGCGGGCACCTGCCATACCTTTTGTGGTAAACACTTTTCTTGCTGCTGCAAGTATAGTTTGCTCTGTAGTGCTGTCTTTTTTATTTTTAACCATACAGTTTAACCAAGTGGTTAACAAATGTAAAACAGCTTTTACAAATACACAAATTTTTTTATACCAGCACAATAAATCCAATAGCTAAACTTCCACAAAAATGTATTAAACCAGCAGCGTATATTTATAAAAAAAATCCCGGCAATTGCCGGGATACTATATAATATCTGGATACCTGTTCTATTCTGCCCAGCTCATTACGTAATCTTTATTTTCAATTTCCAAACCCTGCCGGGTAAGCATTAGTGGCCTGAAGGTATCTACCATTACAGCAAGCTCCTGGGTTTCTTTGGCACCAATACTTTTTTCTACCGCACCCGGGTGAGGCCCATGCGGAATGCCTGCGGGGTGGAGGGTTATCATTCCCCTGGTTACGTGTTTGCGGCTCATAAATTCTCCATCTACATAATACAGCAATTCATCGCTGTCTATATTGCTATGGTTATAGGGAGCGGGCACTGCCAGTGGATGATAATCGTACAGCCTGGGCACAAATGAACATACAACAAAAGCATCTGTTTCAAATGTTTGGTGCACAGGCGGTGGCTGATGCACCCGCCCGGTTATGGGCTCAAAATCATGAATAGAAAAAATATAAGGATAACAGCATCCATCCCACCCCACTACATCAAAGGGATGGGTGCCATAATGAATACCATATAACCATCCTTTCTTTTTTGTTTTAATAATAAAGTCGCCTTTTTCATCAATGGTTAGCAGGTTTTGCGGTACACGGATATCTCTTTCGCAATAAGGTGCATGTTCCATTAACTGCCCGTTGCGGCTTACATATTTTTTTGGATAACGTATAGGGTGAAACGATTCTATAATAAACAACCGGTTCTTATCATCATTAAAATTTATTTGATAAATGGTTCCCCTTGGCAGCATAATATAATCGCCATACTTAAAAGCCAGCTGGCCATAACAGGTTTTTACCACACCACTGCCCTCGTGCACAAAAATCATTTCATCTGCATCTGCATTTTTATAAAAATAATTCTGCATACTTTGCATGGGTGCTGCCAGTACAATATGGCAATCGTTATTTACCAATACGGCTTTGCGGCTCTGCAGGTAATCTGCTTCGGGTTGTATCTTAAACCCTTCCAGACTGCGGTGCTTAAGCATTTTCTCTTCTGCAATT
>JAYVGA010000283.1:0-11337 GCA_043772635.1 Chitinophagaceae bacterium | reverse complement strand
AATTTACTTTTGAAAGATACCAAAATTATGTCTTTTTGAATGTATCCTTATTTATAGCAAAACGAATAGCAGGTGTTAACAAAAACACTTTCAGCCGTTTTATAATTGGCCTTGCCATAAGTGCTACAACCCTAAGCGTGGCAGTAATGATTGTAGCGCTCAGTTTTGTAAATGGTTTTCAGCAGGTGATAAGCAACAAAGTATTTAGCTTTTGGGGCCATGTACGTGTGCAGCAAAACCTGGAGGAAAAAGTAAACACTGCAGAAGAATATCCCATTACTCAAAACGATTCGGTAGAAAATTACCTGAAGACTTTACCGGCCGTGCAAACCGTGGAAAAGTATGCCACCAAATCGGCCATTCTAAAATTTGAAACCGATATAGAAAGTGTGTTGCTTAAAGGCGTGGATAAAGATTTTAATTTTAAACGCCTGCAAAATTTTTTACAAAAAGGTAAATGGATTTCTTTTGCAGACAGTGGTTACAGCCAGCAGTTAAACATCAGCAGTTACACGGCCAACCAACTGCGTATAAACGTAGGCGATAGTATGCTTGTATTTTTTTTTAGCGCCGATGGTTCACGCCGTGCAAGAAAACTTACCGTGGCCGGTATTTTTAAAACAGGTATTGACAGGTTTGATCAGAATTTTGCCATTTCAGATATCAATCTTATAAGACGTTTAAACAACTGGGAGCCCAACCAGATAGGCGGCTACGAATTATTTTTAAAAGATTACCGGCAAACAGACAGTGTAAATAATTTAATTTATGAAGATTTACCACAGGGCTGGTACAGCAGAAGTATGAAAGAAATATATCCTGAAATATTTGACTGGCTGGGCCTGCAGGGGCAATTGAAAAATATACTCCTGAGCATTATGATGATTATAGCTGTAGTAAACCTTATTACCTGTTTAATTATTTTAGTGCTGGAGCGTACCCGCATGACAGGCATTTTAAAAGCACTGGGCGCAGGCGACTGGACCATACAAAAAATATTTTTATACAATACCACACTTATTGCTGTTATTGGTATTGTAGCCGGCACCCTGCTTGGTATTGGCATTTGTGTGCTGCAGCAGCAAACAGGTTTTATTAAATTAAATGAAGAAGCTTATTATATGAGCAAGGCCGAAGCCAGCATTAGCTGGGTGCAGGTAGTATTGGTAGATGTGGCCACACTTGTGGTTTGTTTTGCAACACTCATCATCCCCACCTTATTAATAAAAAGAGTAAACCCGGTTAAGGCAATACAGTTTAATTAATGGTCGGTTTTTTAAATACGTCATTGAGTCAATTGTCATTGCCTGCCCCTATATTATTGTAGGGGGTCATTGGTCATTTGGGAATTAAACATTTGGAGTAAATGCTGCAGACTTGTTCTTTTAAATCATTTATTCCTCTTTTCTATGATTGGTAAAATTTGAAAAGGCACTATTTTTTTTAAAATAAATTCTTTTACGTCAACCTAATTAAACGATGAAAAAATGAAAAGCCTATAAAAGTTATAGACTCTTCATACATACGATATGCGATATTTTTATATTCGACATTTTACATCCTATATTCTCACATTCGGTATCAATTATAGTCTTCCTCATTAAAATCTTCTTCTCCAAAATGTGCTGTTCCCAAATTAAGCATGCTTCCCATCAAATCTTTAAATTCAATTTTGCCATCAATAATTTTTTTGCTGATAAGCGAATGTGCTGCCAGGCCATGTAAAACCAGTTCCATAAGCAAAGCAGTTTCTTTTTCGTTACCGGTATTAAAATATTTTGTTACCAGTGCATGCAGGCCGTTTACTTTGTACAGCATCTGAATTTTATCCTGGTCTTTTGTTTCTAAAAAAAGGTTAAGACTGTTACCTTTGTCAAACCAGGCTAATACAGCTTTGTAAGGATTTTCTTCCGGCTTCTCTGCAGGTTTTCTTTTCTTTAATTTTTCGGGGTTGGGAAAATATTGTATAAACTGGCTTCGTATAGAACGCTCTACAAGATTCACAGCTACCTGGTACGGACCTTCCTGTTCTCCTTCGTACACCAATTCTATTTTTCCGGTAATGGAAGGTATGATGCCTGTAAGATCGCTAAGCCATACCTGCGTGTTTTTTTCTTCGTTAATAATGGCTCGTCTTTCTGCAGCGCTCACCGCATTTTCATAAGCGGCAATGGTAAGCCTTGCACTCACCCCACTTTTTTTATCTACCAATTCGCTGTCTCTTGCTTCAAAAGCTACCTGCTCTATTAACCTTTTTATTAAATCGCTTACGGTTACTTTATTTTTTTGTTCATCAATTATTTTAGCTTCCTGTTCTGTTATACTTAATGCTGTTTCTAAAGTTCTTGGATAATGCGTAAGTATCTGACTTTCTATCCTGTCTTTTAATGGCGTTACTATACTTCCACGATTGGTATAATCTTCGGGGTTGGCGGTAAATACAAACAGCACGTCAAGAGGTAGGCGCAATTTAAAACCTCTTATCTGCAGGTCGCCTTCTTCTAAAATATTAAATAAAGATACCTGTATCCTTGCCTGCAGATCGGGCAGTTCGTTTATTACAAAAATGCAGCGGTTGCTTCTTGGTATAATGCCATAGTGCAATACATTTTCATCTGCAAAACTTAGTTTTAAATTGGCCGCTTTAATGGGGTCAATATCACCAATAAGATCTGCCACGCTCACATCAGGTGTAGCCAGTTTTTCGCCATATCTTTTGCTGCGGTGCAGCCATTCAATGGGTGTGTCATCGCCTTTTTCTTTAATAAGATCTACCGCATATTTAGAAATAGGTTTTAAAGGATCATCATTTACTTCGCTGCCGGCCACAATGGGAATGTATTCATCCAGTAATTCGGTCATCTGCCTGGCCATGCGGGTTTTGGCCTGGCCACGTAATCCTAAAAATAAAATATTGTGCCTGCTCAGCAATGCCCTTTCGGTATCGGGTATTACAGAATCTTCGTAACCCAGTATGCCGGGAAAAGGATTTTCTTTTGCCGTTATTTTTTTTACAAGGTTAGCCCTTATCTCATCTTTAATAGATATAGAACAGTAGCCGCTTCTCTTTAAATCTCCAAGTGTTTTATTTTTTTTAATGTCCATTTTTATTTTTTATAAATCGCTAAATTTTTTTGTTGGGTATTTATAATTAAAAAATTATTTGTCTTTTGATAAATACTTGTTTGTTGTTATTTTACTTCGTAAAACAAATTTGGCCACAAAGACACAAAGGCACAAAGAAAAATGGTAAACCATTTTGTGGGTTCTTAAACTTTACAGAATAAATCTATTAATGCCATCTTTAATGAGGGGAACATTGAAATTTATTAAATACCCCAAACGTAGTTTTGTTAATTTTAAATGACTTTTTAGTTGTGCCAACCATAAAGGATTTAGTAAGTCTTTTGCTTTTAATTCGCATATCACCAAGCCGTCAACAAATACATCCAGCCTCAAACCCTCATCAAAGTATTTCTCATCATAATAAAAAGGGAGCTCAACCTGCCGTTTATATGCAATACCTTTCTTTTCTAATTCGTAACAAAAGCAGGCTTCATAAATTTTCTCCAATAAACCAGGACCTAATTCTTTATGCACTTTATAGGCAGCATCTACAATTTGCTTACCTAAGAACTTTTCCTTTTCTGATAATTGTTCATACATCTTTCTTGCTTTTTATTTCGAAGAAATGATCTTTGTGCCTTAGTGCCTTTGTGGCTACTATTTTATGCCAAAGGCATAAACAAACAACCTTTAGATAAAATTAATACACCGTCTTTCGCTTACCACTTTCAAAATCCTTAAAAATAAACGCACCCAGTTTATCCAGCGAAGCAAAAAATGCTTTTCCGTTATTGGTTTCTGTAAACTCCTGTACAAACCTTTGCAGGTAAGGGTCGCTGGCTATCATAAAAGTGGTGATAGGAATTTTTACTTTTTTACATTGCGTGGCCAGGCTCATACATCGGTTTAAAATTTTTCTATCTACACCAAAACTGTTTTTATAATATTGCTTGCCTACTTTAAGGCAGGTAGGTTTGCCATCGGTAATCATAAAAATCTGTTTGTTGGGGTTGCGCCTTTTGCGCAGGATATCCATGGCCAGCTCCAGCCCTGCAACGGTGTTGGTATGATAAGGCCCCACCTGCAGGTAAGGCAAATTTTTTACTTCAATGGTCCATGCATCATTGCCAAACACTACAATATCCAGGGTGTCTTTAGGATATTTTGTCTGTATAAGTTCGCTTAGCGCCATGGCTACTTTTTTTGCCGGCGTAATGCGGTCTTCTCCATACAAAATCATAGAGTGAGAAATATCAATCATCAGCACCGTGGATGTTTGCGATTTAAAATCTGTTTCTCTTATTTCCAGATCATCTTCGTGCATTTTAAAACTATCAATGCCATGATTAATTTGTGCATTTCGGATGCTGCTTGTAAAATCAATCTGCTCCATTGTATCGCCAAACTGGTAAGGCCTTGTTTCTGGATTTATTTCATCGCCACCGCCGGGCTTAAATGTCTGATGATTGCCCTGCTTTGTTTTTTTAAGTTTACCAAAAATTTCTTCCAGGCTTTTTTTGCGGATGCCCTGTTCTGTTTTGGGACTTATTTTTATTGTGCCATTTTGCGGATCTTCATCAATATATCCTTTGCTTTTCAGGTCCTCTAAAAAATCGCCAATGCCATATTTATCATCTGTTAATTTATATTCCTTATCCAGTTCATTTAACCATTGCATGGCTTCATTAAAATCGCCGTTGGTATAAGTGAGCAGTTGCAAAAACAAATCGAGTAGTTGCTCAAATTTTGATTTGGCATTTTGTAAAGGATCGTATTTAGAAAAATTAAAACCGAGCATAAAAATTTCGAATGTTTATATCGTTAGTATGTTTATAAAAGTCAAAAGTCAAAGGTCAAAAGTTATTTATCAATTACGAATTACCCATTGACCATTGACCTTTGACTTTTATCCACCCTGCAATTTACGTAACAAATGATCTGTGCGTTTGGTTTAGCTGTTAATAAAAAAAGAAGAGATGGATGCTCTGGATTTTATCAGAATAAATATTTTGCCTACAATTTAATTCTGAGGGCAACATTTAATACCCGGCCATCTATTGGAGCCCAAAGCGTTTTAAACTGTGGGTTGGTTATGCTGCCGGTATAAAGGGCTTCCCTGCGGCTTTGCCTGTAATCTAAAATATTTTCGCAGTTTAAGATTATACTTATGTGCTTCCCTAACTTTTTTTCTAACAATCCGGCTGCAAATAAATAGCCAGGAGTTTTTGTTCCATCCTCCCTGTATTGAGACCCGTTGTAAGAACCTTCTGCACCCAGCCGCCAGGTTTGGGCAAATTCTTTTACCAGTGTAAAAGCCATGCGGTGTTTGGCGGTGTAGGCTACAAACTGGTTTTGCTGCAGGTACTTTCTTTGTGCAATAGTAAAAGTGTAGCCCGCATATATTTCCCAATCCTGTATTGTTGCCTGCACATAAGTATCAAATCCTTTGGTTATAATTGATTTAGGCGCATTGGAAAATACCACCATTCCATTGGCAAGCTCAGTTGCTATTACCGGTTTATTTATGGCTGTTAAAAAGAAAGCATGATTTATAAAAAAGCTATTTTCTTCGCCCCATTTTAGTTTATAATTTATTTCGGCGTTATAGCCTGTAGATTTTTCTGCTTTAATATTCAAGGTTATGGGTTGCAGTTGTTCTATAGCATAATCTTTTGTTTGTGCCGATAAAGCGTTGGGTATTTTATAACCCAGGCCTATTCCAAAACGGGTGGCCCAATGATTATTAAATCTTTGAAAAACAGAAAACCGGGGCAACAAAAAATTGCCGTAGGTTTTTACATAATCGTTTCTCAGCCCGGCTTCAAGAGTGGTATATTCTTTTATTTGCCAGGTATTTTGAATAAATACGCCTGCAGTATTGCTGCTGGTATTGGTAAGGGCAATTGGATCAGCAGGCAGTTTTTTAAAACGGTCGCCTAATACATTTATCCCCGCAACTGCTGCATTTTTTTTATAAGGAATAAAAATAGATGCTTCTGTAAAATAATTAAATTGATTGCCTTTAAAAAAATGGGTGTTGCTGGTAATGGCCCTGTTAAAAGAACTGATGCTGCTTTTAAATTCCAGTTTTTTCCCTTTTAATAAATGCTGTTCTATCAGCAGTTCTCCACTGTGCCTGTTGGTATTGTTTCTTTCAAAAAACCGGTGCAGGCTATCTGCATTGTTTTTTATTACCTGCACATCGCCCCCAATACGGTTTTCAAAAGTACCGGTATATCCTGCTGTAATTGTTGTGTTGGATGAAGGATAAAAAAACAGCCGGGGATGAATAATAAATGATTTCAGTCTGGCTACATCACTAAACCCATCTTTGTTTACATCTGCTGCAAGCTGGTTGGTAAAGCCTGTAAAAAATGTATAGCCTGTGTGTTTATATTTTTTTGCCAGGTAAGTATTTATATTGGTTTCTTTTAAAGTGGTTTGGTTTAGTGTGAGCACTGCATCCTGCCTGGCGCCAGGTTTTCTTGAAATAATATTTACCAGGCCACCAATAGCACCGGCACCATACAAAGTAGATGCAGATCCTTTTATAAGTTCTACCTGTTTTAAATCGAGCGGAGGAATACTCAAAATTCCAAAGCCCCCGCTAAAGCCATCGTATAGTGGCATACCGTCTTTTAGTATTTGTGTATAACGCCCATCCAGCCCCTGTATGCGCACATTGGCATTGCCGGTGGTGGCACTGGATTGTTGTATCTGCACGCCACTAACATCGCCCAATATGCTTGCAATGCTGGCGGGTTTAATGGTATTTTCTTCATCCATTTCTTCTCTGCCCAATACCTCTACTTTTAATGGAGCATTTTCTATACGTTGATTGTTTCGGGTACTGGAAACAATGATCACTTCATCCAGTGATTTTTCTCTAGTGACCAGTAAAAATTCTATGCTGTTATTTGCAAATGGAATGCTGATATTTTTTTTCTGCTCTTCAAATTCTGCAGCCGATATAAGCAGCGTGTGTTTGCCATTGGTAAAACTAATAACTGCTTTGCCACTGCTGTCTGTTATGGCCAACATTTTACCCTTTTCTGAAATGCTTGCCAAAGCCACAGGCTGTTTTAAATTATCATCTACAACATTTACAGTAATAGCGGTTTGCGCCATTGCAACACTGCTATAAAAGACGGCGATAAAAATAAAAAGAGATTTAATTGTCATGTGTTTTTTTCTCTAAATAAATATCCCCCGCAAGTTGCAGGGGATATTTATTTATTAGATAATTTATTTTCGGGGGCTGTCTGCTGCCCCGGCCGGTTGTGTTTTAATAGTGCTTCCGGTTTCTGGTGTGGGCAACGGTTTGTTTTTAAATTCCTGCTCAAGGCCCAAAAGTGTTCTTAAAAGATTAGCGTTTCTTTCTTCTTCCTGGCTAAGGGCATAACGTTTGTTTTCTGAAAGACTTTCGTAATAAGTGGCCTGCTGCTCCATATCCTTACGCAAAACTTTACTCACTTTATCGGCAAGAGTTGTATCGCCGGCTTTGTATGCTGCATACAAAAACTGTAACGAAATTTGATTATGCTGCTGGCTGCGGCTTGCTAAACCGTAAGGCATGTTTTCCGGATTCATCATTTTATCGCACTTGTTTAAAAACTGTTTGGCCTCTTCTTTTCTGCCGTTTTCTGCAAAACTTATAGCAGCCTGTGCATACACAGAGCGGATGCTGTTTAAATGCCTGCGGTTTTCTTCATCAAAATAAACGCCTTTTGTTTGTGCATTGCCAAAGGCAAATTTATTCATCAGTTTATCCTTTATCCAATCCTGGTTTACGGTGCTGTTTGCTACAGGTACCAACCTGTAAGTAAGACCATCCTGGCGCAGGTAATTTTGAAAACCCAGCTCACCATAAGGAGAAGTAAAATATATGGGACGTTTCCATTTATTGGCAGCAATAATATTTAAAATAGCCGCATCGTTTTTATATAAAAGTGACTTAGGAATTTCAAACTGTACAGCACTAAGCACGCTATCGTTGGCGTTTACGGTTCCATTTTGTTTTACAAGATTTAAATCTACAGGAATACTTACTCGCTTTGAAGGAAAAATATTAATAGTCTTGCCTTCGTTATCAGTTTTCGATTTGTTAGCTTCGTCACTTCCAGCAAAATCTTTCATCATAGTGAATAAATCCATTGGTTGTGCAGGATCTTTAATGCCAGCCTCGGTTAAAAATTGATTTTCCATAGTAGTTCCCTTACCAAAAACCCTCTCAAGCCCATAAATAACATCCCGATTTGAACCTTCTATTTGTGCTGCGGTCCATATGGGGTCAATAGGATCACTATCATTTATTTTGTAACGCAACTGGTTTATATACCAATCTGTACCCAGCAAACTGCTGTTTATTACACGGATGTCTTTTCTTACACCCTGCACTTCCTGTGCATACCACAAAGGATAGGTATCGTTATCGCCAAAAGAAATTACGATGGCATTGGGAGCACAACTTTCCAGGTAATCTTTTGCAAGATCTGGTGCCAGTGTTTTTTTGCTGCGGTCGTGATCGTCCCAGCCCTGGCTGCCCATAATTACAGGCACCAGCAAAAGGCAAATGGCTCCTGCAATATAATTGGATGTGCGCAGACTTTTTACTGCAGCCAATAAAAGATCTCTTACATACAATACGCCAATGCCTATCCAAAATGCAAAGGCATAAAAAGAACCTACAAATGCATAATCCCTTTCACGTGGCTGGTTGCCTGCCTGGTTAAGATAAAAAACAACGGCAAGGCCGGTAAAGAAAAATAATAAGCCTATTACCAATGCATCTTTACCATCTTTTTTAATATGGTATATTAAACCCAGCAAACCCAAAATAAAAGGGAGTGCAAAATATTTATTATTGGCCTTGTTATTTATTAAAGTATCGGGTAATCTTTTTTGATCGCCCAGGCGAAGATTATCGTAAAAGCCGATGCCTGTTTTCCAGTTGCCGTCTCTTACATTATCCATGTTTACGCCCTGCACATCGTTTTGTTTGCCGGCAAAATTCCACATAAAATAACGCCAGTACATCCAGTTTACCTGGTAGCTAAAAGCAAACTGTATATTTTCTCCTACGGTAGGTTTACGATCCCAGTTGCCTTCTTTGTCTTTGCTTATACCTGCCCAGTTTGCATAATAATCTGCATGTCCCTGGTCGTTGCTCTGATCCCACATTCGGGGAAAAAGATGTTTATCTTGTTCGGAGAATTGATAAGCAAATTTCCGCCCTGTCTCCAAATATTTATTGTTACGCTTTGCGAATATTGGACCGTTGTCTGTCATGAGGGGCATTCCTTGGGGATCCCTTAAAACGTCTGCTGTAAAATCCTGGCCATATAAAATTGGCCAGTCGCCATATTGTTCCCGGCCAAGGTAGCCCACCAGGTTTACGGGGTTATCTACGTTATACATATCTACACTGGTATCTGCATTGCTGCGTATAAGCGTGGTAAAATAAGTAGAGTATCCCAGCAGCATAAAAGAAAAACACCAAAGCCCCAGCTTAAGAAAGTTCCAGTTATTTTTATTGGCTATGCGCAGGCCAAAATAAATAAGCCCGGCCAGCAGTAAAAAGAAAAATATAAAGCCACTGAAAAAAGGTAGGCCAAAACTGTTTACAAATAAAATATCCATATTGCCTGCACCCTTAATGGTCCATTGTATTACAGCCTTTTGAACCATACCGGTAATAATGCATCCAATTACAAAGGCAAAAAAAGTTCCCCAGTTGCTTACGGTGTATCTTCTGTAATAATAAATAACCACCATAGCGGGTATGGTAAGAATGTTTAACAGGTGAACGCCAATAGAAAGACCCATCATAAAAAAGATAAGAATAATCCAGCGGTCGGCCCTTGTAAAATGCCCTTTAATACCCTGCTCCTGCTCTTCTGCCACGGCCTGGTCCCATTTTAGCATGGCCCAAAAAACTACTGCAGTAAAAAAAGAAGACAATGCATATACTTCTGCTTCTACCGCACTATACCAGAACGAATCGGAAAAAGTATAAGCCAGTGCGCCCACCACACCTGCAGCCATTATGCCAATAATTTTATCGGTAGTTAAATCGCCGCCATCTTTTTGCACAATCTTGCGGGCAAAATGAGTAATGCTCCAAAATAAAAAGAGAATGGTAAAACCACTGGCCAGCGCACTCATCAGGTTAATGCCCGTAGCTGCATTCATCGGATCGAAGGGTGCCATAAACAAACGGCCCATAAGCACAAAGAGTGGTGCTCCCGGCGGATGCGGTATCTGCAGCTTGTAGGCACTGGAAGCAAACTCGCCGGTGTCCCAAAAACTGCCGGTGGCTTCCATGGTCATTATGTAAACGGCACAGGCAATAAGGCATATAGCCCAGCCGGTAATGTTGTTGATGCGCTTAAAGGTCATGAGTTGTTAGTTATAAGTGGGCAAATATAATGATGTTTAGTTTTGGGGAGGCACAGGGCTGCTTTTTTTGCATTTATTTTGGATAGGAAGATATAGTTATAAAATATGATGCAGAGGAAAGAGGGTATAATTTTTTTAGCAATGATGGTGAATGGTATAACAGTAAAGGCTTTTATTATTACAGTTTTTGAGGATTAATTATTTTTAATCCATTGATATTAGCAAAATCTTTTTCGTTGCTTGTTATAATGCTATAGCCATAAGCTAATGCAGTGGCAGCAATAATGGCATCAGGAGTTTTTATCTTTTTACTTTTACGCAGGCTTATGCAATGATTAATAACCTCAGGGGTAATATTAAACATCAGGCTGTCATTAATAAAATCTTTTAGTTTTTGTTCGGTAACTGTATCAGTCTTCCAGCAGAGTAATTCTATTTGAGTTATTACCGATAGGTTAGGAACAGCATCTACAGCATTATCCATAAATGCCATACCCGCCGGAGAAAATGAAGCAGAGAAATAATCGGGTATAACATTGGTATCAATTAAATACTGTTCCATTCGCTGCGTATTTGCTGTATATGCTTATTAAGTTTTTTACCTTCTTCTTTTGTAATTATACCCTTATATTTTTCAGATAATTTAGGTTTTACCTCTGCTATATTTTCTTTTAAAACTTTTATAAGCTGAAGTTCTTCCAACTCATGCAAAAGCCCCGCAGCTTTTTGATTGGTAAGTTGTATGAGCATTGTATCCATAATACAAATATTTTTTAAAAATTTAATAGTACCTACATCCTAAAGACCCTGCAAAAATAAAGGAATTTTTGCTTACTACAGGTAGTGATGAAACCCAGGTTCTCCTTGCTGGAC
>JAYVGA010000282.1:0-6938 GCA_043772635.1 Chitinophagaceae bacterium | reverse complement strand
CAACTTTAACGCATCTGCCGATCTTGAAGAAGTAGGTACCGTTTTGCAGGTGGGAGATGGTATTGCCCGTGTTTATGGTTTAAATAATGTACGCTCCGGAGAGCTGGTAGAGTTTGAAAATGGCGTAAAAGCCATTGCATTAAACCTTGAAGAAGATAATGTGGGTGTGGTATTAATGGGCGACAGCAGCGAAATTAAAGAAGGTGCTAAAGTAAAACGAACCAACCAGATTGCTTCTATAAAAGTGGGCGAGGGTATGTGCGGCAGGGTTATTAATACCCTTGGAGAACCCATAGATGGTAAAGGACCGTTACAGGGTGAATTATACGAAATGCCACTGGAGCGTAAAGCGCCGGGTGTAATTTTCAGGGAGCCTGTAAAAGAACCCCTGCAAACAGGTATTAAAGCTATTGATGCCATGATACCCATTGGCCGTGGACAGCGTGAGTTGATTATCGGCGATCGCCAAACGGGTAAAACTGCCATTGCTGTAGATACCATCATCAACCAAAAAGAATTTTATGCAGCAGGAAAACCTGTGTATTGTATATACGTAGCCATTGGGCAAAAAGCTTCTACCATTGCCGGTATTATGAAAACGCTGGAAGATAATGGCGCCATGGTATACACTACTATTGTAGCGGCATCTGCTTCTGAGCCAGCACCTTTACAGTTTTATGCACCTTTTGCAGGTGCTGCTATCGGCGAATTTTTCAGGGATACCGGTCGCCCGGCGCTTATCATTTATGATGATCTTTCCAAGCAGGCTGTGGCTTACCGTGAAGTATCTTTATTGCTTCGCCGCCCGCCAGGCCGTGAGGCATACCCCGGTGATGTATTTTACCTGCATAGCCGTTTACTGGAAAGAGCTGCAAAAGTTGTTTCAAAAGATGAGATAGCCAGGCAAATGAACGACTTACCCGAATCTATAAAACATTTGGTAAAAGGTGGAGGTTCTTTAACTGCATTACCTATTATAGAAACTCAGGCTGGAGACGTATCGGCCTATATTCCTACAAACGTTATTTCTATTACCGATGGACAGATATTCCTTGAAGGTAACCTGTTTAATGCAGGTATCCGCCCTGCAATTAACGTAGGTATTTCGGTGAGCCGTGTGGGTGGTAATGCCCAGATAAAATCTATGAAAAAAGTAGCTGGTACACTTAAGCTTGACCAGGCATTGTACCGGGAACTGGAAGCTTTTTCTAAATTTGGTGGCGACCTGGATGCTGCTACCAAAAACGTAATTGATAAAGGTGCCCGTAACGTAGAGATATTAAAACAGGCGCAATACTCTCCTTTTAGTGTAGAAAAACAAGTGGCTATAATTTACCTGGGAACTCAGGGATTATTAAAAGAAGTAGGTGTAAAAAAAGTGAAGGCTTTTGAAGAACATTTTCTAATGGAAATGGAAAATAAACTGCCACAGGTTTTGGCAGAGTTTAAAGCAGGAAACCTTAGCGACGATGGACTAAAGAAAATGGTAGAACTTTCTAATGGTCTTGTTCCGCTTTACAAATAATCATTAAGTACTTATAAAAAAATCCCCGGCACTTTTGTTTCGGGGATTTTTTTTGTGTAGTAAAAGTTAATGCTGAATAATAAATTTTTTGGTTTCTTCTCCAATAATATTTTTAATAAAATAAGTACCATTAGGTAAAGATTTTGTGTTGATATTATTAATGCCGGGTTGAAGGGTTTTGGATAAATACAAAGCTCCTGCACTGTTTACTATCCGAATATTAATGCTTTCACGGGCATCTATAATTAACGCCTCTTTTACTACATTGGCCTCAAGTGTAAATAAAGATTTTACATATTGATTTACCCTTATTATGCCTGAGTACTCTGGCTGCCCGGAAAGATTATTTGTTTTTAACCTGTAAAATATCCTGCTTTGATATTGGCCAATATCTGTGTATTGATAGCTGCTGCTGTTTTGTGTATTTGTATTGGCAGCAGCTGTGCCGATGGTAGAAAAATGAATACCATCATAACCTCTCTCAACATAAAAATTTAATGCACTGCTGCCAGAAGCAGTAGACCATTTTACATATATATTATTATTTTGCGCAGCAGCTGCAAAGCTGGTTAAGTTAGCGGCCAAAGGAGCACTGGCCAGCCCTGCCGAACCGCAGAAACAAAAAGTGCCATTTCTTTGCGCTGCATTGGATGCATTGCCATACACCCTGAAATAATATAAATTTCCCACCACCAAACCCGTTAAACTTATGGTACAACCTGTGCTTACCCCAGAGGCAAGGGCACATCCAATTTGTATAAGAGAAGCGCAGGTGGGTGTGGCCTGGTTTATAGAAAATGCCTGTATGGCCGATTTCATAGATACACTGGGGTTTACCGTAATGGTTGCGGTGGTAGCTGTAGAATAAAATTTAAACCAAAGATCCGAAGCATTATTGGCAGCAGTTCCGCAGCTAGGCGTGGGAGCACACACATCCATTATTGTAACAGCGTCGCAGGTTGTACGGTTATCAAAAGCAGTACCTCCGGTACATGAGGTACCAGAAGAGCAGGCTGAAATCCAGCTGGGATTAAATAATGTGGCTGTTGCAAAAGTGCCATTAGTAGCAGGACAGCCCTGGGCCAAAGCTCCAGCATACGTTGCTATTGATATAATTATGGTAATAATAAATTTCATGAGATAAGCAATTTGTATCAAAAGTAAATTAAAAAAAAACGATAGTGTTTAAAATTATTAACAATAACAGATAGGAGGGGAAAGGTTATTTATAAAACCGTTTTGCTATTTTGGCAGGATATTTCTTAGGAATGCTTTTTGCAATTTTTGCAATCCTAAAGTGTACAATTATGACAATGGGAATAATTTTAGTTTCGGTAATTTTTATGCTGTTGGGAATAGCGGTGCAATGGAGACTGAAAAGTAAATTCAAAGAATTTAGCCAGGTGCCCACCAGCAGTGGAATGAGCGGAAAAGACATAGCAGAAAAAATGCTGAAAGACAATGGCATTTACGATGTACAGGTAACATCTGTAGAAGGAGCACTAACAGATCATTACAACCCTGTAAACAAAACAGTAAACCTCAGTGCAGATGTTTATAACGGAAGAAGTGTGGCAGCAGCAGCCGTTTCGGCGCACGAATGCGGACATGCGGTGCAGCATGCAACAGCTTATGCTATGTTAATGCTCAGAAGTAAACTGGTACCCGCTGCCCAGGTAAGCAGTAACCTGTCTCAATGGATTATAATTGCAGGTCTTGGGTTCATGGGCTTTGGCGGTGGCAACCCCACTATATTACTGGTAGGTATTATTTTATTTGCCGTAACCACTTTGTTTACAATTATTACCCTGCCGGTAGAATTTGATGCCTCTGCAAGGGCGTTGAGCTGGTTACAAACTGCCAATATTGCTACACCTGCAGAAAAAGAAAAAGCAAAAGATGCTTTAAAATGGGCTGCCCTCACCTACGTTGTTGCTGCATTGGCATCTATCGCTATGCTGGTACAGTACATTTTAATTTACCAGGGAAGAAGCAGGGATTAAAGTGGTCAAAGATCAAAGGTCAAAAGTCAAAGGCAATTGGCAATTGGCAATAAAAAGACGGAGAACAAATCAGCATTTATTCCTTACCAATGATGAATCTTTTAAACAACTATCTTTAATGCTCAAATTAAAGATCAATTACCCGCAATCATGTATCATAAAAAATAAATTAGAAAAATGAATTTTGCAAACGAGTTTGAGAAATATGCAGTAAAACACAAAGGCATCAGCAGCAACCTGCTTAATGATTATCAAAATAAAAATGCCAACCGATTTGATGCTTCAGGTATTTTGGAAGTAACCAGTCTTACACCAAATATTATTGAAGAGCGGCCAATGAATGTGGCCGTAATGGATGTGTACAGCCGGTTGATGATGGACCGGATTATTTTTTTGGGTTATCCCATAAGCGATGAGGTAGCCAATATTGTTACTGCACAGTTGTTATTTTTAGAAAGTACAGACCGTACAAAAGATATACAGATGTACATCAACAGCCCGGGCGGAAGTGTGTATGCAGGTTTGGGTATGTACGATACCATGCAGTTTATATCGCCGGATATTGCTACCATCTGTACAGGTATCGCAGCCAGTATGGCGCAGGTACTGATGTGCGCAGGAAGCCCCGGTAAAAGAACAGCCCTTAAACACAGCCGCATTATGATGCACCAGCCCAGTGCCGGTGCAATGGGGCAGGCAAGCGATATTGAAATAACAGTGAATGAAATCCGCAAATTAAAAAGAGAATTGTACGATATTATTTCGCATCATACCGGGCAGCCTGTAGAAAAAATTGCAGAAGATTGCGACAGGGATAAATGGATGACAGCCTCCGAAGCGAAGGAGTATGGTTTAGTAGATGAAGTACTTTTAACGAATCCGAAAAAAGCAAAAAAATCTTAACTGCCTCTTTTAATATTATTTGTCTCTCAAGACTTTCACTAACAATTATTAATTATTAAGATGAACATGTATAATAAAAACATAAGACAGGATGATGAAGAAGAAAATCCTGAGATGCCCGATTTGCCAGAAAACCCTATGGAAAAAATGATGAGCGGATGGCGCTTTGATAAAAAATTTATTGAGCAGCGCAAGATTTTTTTATGGGGTGCGGTAGATGATAAATCTGCTAAAGATATTACCGACCGCCTTATGTACCTGGAAGCGCTGGACCCCGGTAAAGAAATTACTTTTTATATTAACAGCCCCGGAGGTATGGTTACCAGCGGTATGGTTGTTTATGATACCATGCAAATGATAAGCTCCCCTGTAAGCACCGTATGCATGGGCATGGCCGCAAGCATGGGCAGCATACTCCTTAGTGGTGGTACAAAAGGCCGCAGGTTTATTTACAGGCATGGTGAAGTAATGATACACCAACCCAGTGGTGGGGGCCGTGGCACCAGTGCCGACCTGGAAATTATGGCCGTGCAGATAAAAAAAACCAAAGAGCTGGGTGCAAAAATACTGGCTGAAAACTGCGGCCAAACTTATGAAAAAGTAATGCGTGATTTTGACAGGGATTACTGGATGGATGCCCAGGAATCTATTGCTTATGGTATTGTAGATGGCGTGATGGAAAAAATATAAGCAGAGCAACTCCGGGAGCGTTTTAAACTATGCCAAAATTTGAATAGCAATTGTTTATACTATTACTGCTGCAAAACCCGTTTAAAGGTTTTGCAGCTTTGTTTTTAGGGCTGCCCATGCATCATTTGGCAAATGAAGCTTGTCATACTAACAAATTCTTAAAAAAGCCCTGTACCTTTACAGGCGTTTGTAGTACAGGGTACTGGCTTGCAAACCATAAATTAAACCGATGGCAAAACAACAAATATTACATTGCTCTTTTTGTGGCCGCAGCAGAGATGAAGTAAAAATTCTTATTGCAGGGCAGGATGGTCATATATGCGAAAACTGTGTGGAGCATGCCCAGGAAATTATTTCCCAGGAGCTTACTACTAATATAGAAGCAAAGCATCCGGCTTCAGGCAGTCATAAATTAAGCGTACGTAAGCCGGTAGAAATAAAAAAGTTCCTGGATGAATATGTGATAGGGCAGGATGACGCCAAAAAAATACTGGCAGTAGCGGTGTATAATCATTACAAAAGGCTGAATCATAAATCGGATAACGAGGTAGAGATAGAAAAAAGTAATATCGTAATGGTGGGCGAAACAGGTACGGGTAAAACACTGCTGGCAAAATCTATTGCACGCATGTTAAATGTTCCCTTTGCCATTGTAGATGCCACAGTTTTTACCGAAGCCGGTTATGTGGGCGAAGACGTAGAGAGTATGCTTACCCGACTGCTTCAAGCCTGCAATTATGATGTGCAGGCAGCAGAAAAAGGAATTGTATATATTGATGAAATAGATAAAATTGCCCGCAAAAGCGATAACCCTTCTATAACCCGTGATGTAAGTGGCGAGGGAGTACAGCAGGGTTTATTAAAATTACTGGAAGGAAGCGAAGTACTGGTGCCACCACAGGGAGGACGCAAACACCCGGAGCAAAAACTAATAAAAGTAAACACACAGAATATATTATTTATTTGCGGCGGTGCATTTGATGGCATAGACCGTATTATAGCCCGCAGGGTAAATACCAATGCTATTGGTTTTAATGTAAATAAAGAACTGCAGGATTACCAGCACAATAATTTATTACAGTTTATTAATGCCGTAGATCTTAAACATTTTGGGTTGATACCCGAACTGCTGGGACGGCTACCCGTAGTAACTTATCTTAATCCCCTTGATGCAGAAACACTGCGTAATATTTTAACCGAGCCCAAAAATTCTTTGGTAAAACAATTTACTCGCCTGTTTGAAATAGAAGGGATAGCTCTTAGCTTTGAACCTGCCGTGTATGATTTTATGGTAGAAAAAGCACTGGAATATAAACTGGGTGCCCGTGGCCTGCGCAGCATTTGCGAAAGTATTTTAACCGATGCTATGTTTGAACTGCCCAGCCAAAAAGTAAAATCCTTTGATGTAACACTGGAGTATGCAGAACGTAAGTTTAGCATAAGCAAACTGAGTATGCTTAAGGTGGCGTAAGAAAATATTAATTCCTTCAATATTTTAATACCAGGCTAAATGAAAATATTATTAGACATACCAGATAATAAAGCATCGGCTTTGATGGAGGTTTTAAAAAGCATATCCTACCTTGAGGCCAAACCGCTCACAGATACTAAGGCACACTTAATGGAACAAATAAAAGAAGCTGTAGAGGAAATGAAATTGATTAGAGCAGGTAAAAAGAAAGCAAGAAACGCCGAAGATTTTTTAAATGAATTATAAGGTAAAATCTATTGCTGTTTTTGAGAGGCAGGCAAAAAGGCTTATTAAAAAATATGCTTCGCTCAAAACTGAATTGTTGGAGCTTGTAGAGGAACTAAGG
>JAYVGA010000281.1:0-3681 GCA_043772635.1 Chitinophagaceae bacterium | reverse complement strand
CCCTCTAGTTTTCGGCTTACCATATTTCGCCATCATTCGGTCTTTTCTTCTTACCACAAAATTTACTTTGCTGTTCTTTGCCGATTTTTCATGAAAGGCAGGTCCAACATCCTCTTTTTTGGGAAGTTTGAGCTGTATGGTTTTCATGTACACTTTTGGTATTTCGTCTTCTGTTAATACATCAGAGATAACAAGAGTATCAGGCAAGGGTATTACAGGAACCTTATACTTCATCAAATCTTCAATAACGGCAAGCAAAGGTTTTTCGTTTTCTGTAATAAACGTAATGGCTATTCCTTTTTTATCGGCCCGGCCGGTACGGCCAATGCGGTGAATATAATTTTCAGGAATGGGTGGCACATCAAAATTAATTACATGCGTTACTTCATTTATGTCTATTCCTCTTGCCACAATATCTGTAGCAATAATAAAGCGGTAGACTCCTTCTTTAAATTGCTTAACCGTATTAAAACGGTGGTTCTGTTCTTTATTGGAATGTATTACACCTGCAGTACCCGGAAATTTTGTTTCCAGTTGTTCATACAACTGATCTGCCAAAACTTTGGTAGCCACAAATACCAATACCTTAGTCATGCCGGCATCCTGGGTAAGTAAGAAATGAAGCAGGTTTACTTTTGTATAAAAATTAGGAACATCATAGCGGGTTTGTATAATGTTTTCCAGTGGTGTGCCGGTGGGCGCAGCTTCTACTCTTACGGGGTCGTTAAAATAAGTTTCAATAAGTGCTTCTACATCTTTTGTTATGGTGGCAGAAAATAAAAGGTTCTGCCTTTTTTGTGGTAGCAGATCCAGTATGTTTTTTAACTGCGTTCTAAACCCAAGATTCAGCATTTCATCTACTTCATCTATTACCAGTTTTTTTATCATTTTTGTTTTAAAGGCACCATTCATTGCAAGGTCGTATAACCTGCCGGGTGTAGCCACCAGTACGTCTACTTTTTTTTCTACTGCTAATTTTTGTGTATTAATATTTACACCGCCATACACGCCCACTGCCACCAGGCTCATGTAGGGCGTTAATTCTTTTATGGCTTCTACAACCTGTGCCACCAGCTCTCTTGTGGGCACAATAATAAGAATCTGCGGAGCTTTATCTTTACTAAATTTCCATAACCTCAAACAGGGCAGCAGGTATGCAAAAGTTTTACCCGTACCCGTTTGGGCTATGCCACACACATCCCTGCCACTCATTACCACCGGAAAAACCTTATGCTGAATAGTTGTAGGATTGGTATATCCCCGTTCATCAAGAGCAGTAAGCAAAGGGCTGTTTAAATTTAAATCATTAAATGTCATACCTGTAAAATGAGGAGCAAAGGTAGTTTTTAATTATGGGGGATATTCATAGTGCTCTTTTTAAATAATCTTCTTTACCCAAAAAATATTTATAAAACAGCATTAAATTAAGTGGCACGTTTTTTAATTTAAAATTGATTGGCTTATAGCCATTAAACTTAAAATGAATTTTATGCTTTTAAAAATTACTACCCTCTTAAAAACTGTTTTTGTATGCACCATAACAGCAACGGTTATTTCCTGCAATAACAATTCAACAACGTCTCAAACTACGCTAACGGAGAGTAAAGACAGCAGCACAACAGAAACAGTACAAACCCATCTTGTTCCTGCAGGCCCTGCACCAGCCTGGGGTACTTCTATTAAACCGGAGATGGCGGTGGTTATTGAAAAACTTGTAAGCATGGGCGGTAAACCCATTGAGACGCTGCAGGCAGCCGAAGCACGTATGCAACCTACACCCACAGATGCGGTAATGGCGGTAATAAAAGAACACAATATTGTTTTGCCTGCGGCATTATGTGACACAGTGGGTAAAGATATACCCGTTACTGGTGGCACTACCCACATAAGAATTTACACACCAAAAAATACTGCAGGCACACTTCCGGTAATTGTATATTACCATGGTGGCGGATGGGTTATTGCAGATATAAATGTTTACAATGCAGGCGCACAGGGCCTTTGCGAACTGGTGGGTGCAGTGGTGGTGTCTGTTGAATATCCAAAAGGACCCGAAAAGAAATTTCCTGCTGCACATACAACCTCATTTGATGCTTACCAATGGGTATTAAAAAATGCAGCTTCAATAAATGCAGATACCTCAAAAATTGCCGTGGTGGGAGAAAGTGCAGGTGGCAATCTTGCTGCCAATGTAAGTATGATGGCACGTGATAAAAAAATAAAAATTCCTGTTTACCAGGTATTGGTTTATCCCATTGCCAACAATGATATAAGCAGTGAGAGTTACACTAAATATGCAGCAGCCAAGCCGTTAAACAAACCAATGATGGAATGGTTTATAAAAAATGCTTTAAGCTCTGCTACACAGGCGGCAGACCCACGCATAAGTATTATAAACGCTAACCTTAGCGGTTCTCCAAAAACCTTAATCATTGCTGCCGAAATAGACCCCCTGCAAACTGAAGGAAAATTACTGGCCGATAAACTGAAAGCTGCTAATGTAGAAACTGATTATGAATTGTATACAGGAGTAACCCATGAATTTTTTGGAATGGCAGCCGTAGTGCCACAGGCTAAAGAAGCACAGCAACTGGCAGCAATGAAATTAAAAGCCGCCTTTGGTAAATAATTATATTAGTAGAGGTGAGGAAGTGAAGTTTATTTTAAAATATAATTTTTAAAAACGGCAGGTTAATTTTATCTATAACACAATTAAAAATTCACCTAGGTATGCGGTAGAAGTAAGTGCCGAGGGCAGCACCCAAACCTTTCTCTGGATTTGCAATGACACAATCCTTCCTTACTGCGTAAAGCAGGCAGGAATGATGCACATAGCTGCTTCTTAGTTTGTACAATAAAACCGGCACTCACTTTTTTTAATATTTGCGCAGGAGAAAAATATTTTTTAACCTTAAAATATTATTTATGAATACTGATAAAAAAATAACCAACGTTCCGGAAGAAGATATGAATGCCGACATCAGTCCTGTTGAAAGATCTCTGCTGGATCAAAGCATTGAAAACAGCATGTCTGTTGATAATGATAATTTACTGCACTCCACATTAGATAAGGTGGATGAGCAAGGCGATTTGCTAAATACAGAAAGTTCAGCAAATGATTTTACAGGCGAAGACCTGGATATACCAGGTGCAGAACTGGATGATGCTGCTGAAGAAATTGGAGAAGAGGATGAAGAAAATAATGGCTACAGCGAGGCAGATACCGAATAAAAAAAATGTATTACCCCCGCAAAAAAGCGGGGCAGACTGTTAAGGAGGTAAGACGTTTTTAGTTAATCTTAATTATTTCTCAACCTACCGTCTTCCCGCCTTACTGGCAAAAATAAATGGTTAAAAGCGAAGCTTTGTTTTTTTTATTAAAATGTTTTACGATACTGCAGTATGCCTGAATGTACCGGTAGTAAGATGATTGCCCTCTGCAATTTCTTCTATCATTTTTTTATTAAATGCATCAAGATCTTTTGGGCTGCGGCTGGTAACAAGACCGTTGTCTGCTATTACTTCTTTGTCTTCCCACAATACTCCTGCGTTAACCAAATCTGTTTTTATAGAAGGAAACGATGTCATGTTGCGGCCGGCAATCATGCCTGTTTCTATAAGCAACTGTGGTGCATGGCAAATGGCTGCAAGCGGTTTACCGGTTTCTAAAAAATGCCGTGC
>JAYVGA010000280.1:0-7097 GCA_043772635.1 Chitinophagaceae bacterium | reverse complement strand
TTTTTCTAATTTATCGGGCAGTATAGGTGTAGCATCGCAGCTTACAGACAAATTAAATTTAAAATTTAATGCGGCAAGAGGTTTCAGGGCACCCAGCATTCCTGAGCTGGCAAGTAATGGCGCACATGAAGGCACTATACGTTACGAATATGGCGATGCCAATTTAAAAAGCGAAACCAGTTTGCAATTTGATGGCGGGCTGGAATACAATGCAGAACATTTATCATTTGGTATAACTGCATTCTTAAACCATTTTAATAATTTTATTTTTTACAGAAAATTAGCATCGCTTGCAGGCAGTGACAGTTTAGTAAATGTTAATGGAAATAATTTAACTGCCTTTAAATTTGATCAGCGCAAAGCTTCATTAGCAGGATTTGAATTTACGATGGACATTCATCCGCACCCTTTGGATTGGTTGCATATTCAAAATACATTTTCGTTTGTTAACGGAAGGTTTGCTAAAGCCATCGAAGGTTCAAAAAATATCCCTTTTATTCCTGCTCCAAAATTATTAACAGAATTCAGGGGGGATTTTAAGAAATTGAATCAATCAATTCAAAATTTTTATGCAAAACTGGAGCTGGACAATACATTTACCCAGAACAAAATATTTACTGCCTACAATACCGAAACAAAAACACCAGGCTACACATTGCTTAATGCAGGTATTGGTGCCGGGTTTGTTTCTAAAAAAGGAAATCAATTATTTAGTTTAAATTTTAGTGCAATAAATATTACGGATGTGGCTTATCAAAATCACTTGAGCAGGTTAAAATATGCTGTAGAAAATTTAGCCACTGGCAGAACAGGTGTTTTTAATATGGGAAGAAATTTTAGTGTTAAATTGAACATACCCTTAAGTTTTAATCTGGCTAAACAATTTAAAACAATGTTTTAATACTTCAGGCAAATATTTCTAAAGGGATTTATGTGGTGGAATGTACAGGAAATGGTTTAAGTAAAACATGCAGGGTAGTAAAAAATTAATTGTATGACGGCTTAGAAAATACAGTTTGGATTTGTATTTTTTATTCCCCTTCGTGCGCAATAGAGCTGCCTATTTTTCACATAGTTGCAGGCCGGGCCGACTTTGTAGCTCTCTTTCTTTGGCAGAGTAAAAGCCCCTCCCTCGGGGTGTTCCGCTTTAGCGGCTCACCTGTGATTTCTGAATTCTGCCCGATTTTACCGGTAACCAACAACATTATTATGTCTTTATCCATATGCCTTATTTTTTGTTTGCTTTAAAGCTAACCATCAATTTTATATGCAGTTATTTTATCAGGAGGTTTCAGTTCGTGAAGATAAGAACCGGGGCGACGGCCTTTATGCTTTAATATTTTTTATAAAGTATTGTTGTTCTATCCTTATTAAAAATCTTTATACTTCCCCCTAATCTTGAAAGTTCCTGTCGTATATAATTGACATGAAAAAACATAAAAAACCTGCATTCCGTCGGGCATTTTCGATTTAAATTTGATAAAATTAAACCAGGGCCAAAACTCTCCATGTTGTTATGAAAAATTTATATTCTCTTTTTATCTTATTCTTATTCTGTTTTATAACGTTAACCGCACAAGCCACCGATTATTTTTTTTCTGCTACGGGAAGCGATAGCAATGCAGGTACCAGTGAAAACAGCCCGTTTCTAACATTGGCCAAAGCCAGTACACTCCGTTTATCGGCCGGCGACCGTTTGCTTTTTAAAAGGGGTGAAATTTTTCGTGGAGAGCTTTTAATAGTTTCTTCCGGTACAGCATTAAACCCTGTAAGCATTACCAGCTATGGCCAGGGAGCAGATGCTGTAATAAGCGGAAGTGAGTATATTAATAATTGGGAACCCATGGGCAATGGTATTTATCGTGCAGCCTGCCCGCTGTATCCTCAAATGGTGTTTTACAACGGACAGGCTCAAAAGCTTGGCCGCTATCCAAACCAGGGATTTCTATTTACAGATGCCGCAAATGGCAATTTCGGTTTTACAGATAACGCTTTGCCAAATGCAGGAAATTTTTATGTAGGTGCCGGCGTGCATATACGCACAGCCAGGTATTTGTATGAAGAACGTACTGTTGCTGTGCAGGCCACCAGTTACCTGGGTTTTAATAGTCCTACTGCACAAAATATAGTAGCAGGTGCAGGTTACTACCTCACCGGCAAGTTTGAATTTGTAGATGCTGCCACAGAATATTATTATGATGGGCAAAATCTGCAGCTTTATCTTAAAACAGAAAACGGGTTGGCCCCCGGGAATAATACTGTAGAGGCGGGCAGGTATGATAACGGTATAAAATTAGAGAGCAGTGCAAATACCCTTATCAGCAATATCAAAATTACCCAGCAGCAGAAAAACGGCATCTCTATATTTGGAGCGCCCACCAGTGGCTTAACTGTAGATAACTGCAGTTTGGAAAACATTTACCTCTATGCCATCACGGGTTCTAATAAATCTAATGTAACCATCAGCAATAGCCGTTTTTTCGACATTCATTGTGAAGCTTTATATCTCGGTGGTTTTATCAATGTATCTATAAATGACAATATATTTAAACGTATAGGTTTGCTTGCAGGCAGAGCCACCGACAATAAAATATCTTATACCTGTATAGCCATGAATTTCAGCAACGGTTCTATCCGTAATAATGTGCTGGACAGCATTGGCTATAATGGGATACAATTTTACCAAAACACCCTTGTTGAAAAAAACAGGATAACGAAGTTTTGCATGAGCATGGATGACGGGGCTGCTATTAACGCATACGGCACCGGTAATGGTATAAGAAACGGTACCGGAAGCTTCGTGAGGTACAATATTATAAGCGATGCTGTTGGTAATGCGGAAAGTTATCCATTGAGAACCGAAACCTTTGTAAACGGAATTGGCATGGATGATAATTCGGGCAATGCGGTAATTGAATTTAATACAGTATATAATATTTCGGGCAGGGGCATCAGTATCCATAACAGTTCGGGCAACCAGGTAAAGAACAACACTGTTTTTAATTGCAAGAGTTCGCTGGTTTTTGAGCATGATGAATTTGGGGGAATGTTAACGAATAATACAGCATCTGATAACATACTCTATAATATTCATGAAAATGAAAGTGCTCTTAAAGTTCAAAACTGGCACTATACGGAAACAGGTCTTAATTTTGGCACATTCTCCAACAACTATTATATTAATCCTTACTTTGAAGTGCCGGTTTATACAGCAGAATATGGATACACGGTTAGCGGTGCATACGAATTGCTGCAAAACGAATATACCGTAAGGGGTTGGAAAACTTTTAAAGACGCAGGCGCAAAGGAAAGTTCTGCCAGGCTGCAGGATTACTCCGTTACATCTAATGTGGGCAACAATCTTATAACCAACGGCACTTTTGATAACAATATAAATGACTGGGCATGCTGGGCACCAAATTTAACCTGCAGCAGCAGTTGGGAAAACTCGTCTGTGCTTGATGGTGGTTCTATAAAGCTGAGCAGCCCCTTATTCTATTCCGGATTTTTTATCAGTATGCAGCTATTTGCATTACAAAAGGATAAGCAATACCTGCTTAGCTACAGCGTGGCCGGCGATGCAAATAAAATAAATGCCATGCTTTTGCAGGATGGAAATACCTATGCACAAATAACACCCCGTTTTAAAAAGGAAGTGGCCACCACAAGGCTTAACCAACAATTATTGCTTGTGCCCAATACCACTACTAATAAAGGCATACTTACGTTTTATATAGGGCCCGAGTACACTCCTTCTTATTCGTTAGATAATATTAAACTGCAGGAAGTTACTACTGTAGCCGTAGATCCGCTTACTCAAAATCTTTTTTTTGTAAATACAGGCAATACAGATCAAACTGTTCCGTTAACGGGCAATTATCTTGATGTAGATGGCCGCCCGGTTATGGGCAGCATAACACTGCCATCCTTTACTTCTAAAGTATTAATGGTGGTACCAGGCACGGTAACACTGCCATTAAATATTCTGGATGTAAACGCCAGGCTAATCAGTGCAACGGCCAGCCGGGTAGAATGGAAACTTGCATCGGCAGATGCAGGCTGTATAATGGAAGTGGAAAAAAGTGCAGACGGCGTAAGCTTTGGCAGTATAGCCACTTTACCTGTTCAGGCAAATTTGCTCAACTATTATTATGCAGATGAGCAATTTACCCAAACCAGCTTTTACCGTATAAAAACTTATTGTACAGGAGAACAACCCCGCTACAGCAAAATAGTAAAAGTTGCAAAAAACCTGGGCAGTTCAGATCTGATACTATACCCCAATCCCCTTACAGATAATAAACTAAACATCAACAATAATGCTGGGTATACAAACCTATCCCTATTCAGTATAGATGGAAGAAAACTGGTACAGACTCCTTTAAAGAAAGGGAACAATGTTTTAATGCTGCCGGCAAATATTTCTAAAGGAATTTATGTGGTGGAATGTACAGGAAACGGTTTAACTAAAACCACTACCAGGATAATAAAAAATTAATTGCATTACGGGTTAAAAACACACCATTATTTGTATTGCTGATTACGCAGCTATGCTGTAGATTTTAGAGGCGACTTCGTGCTTGCTTCCTGCTCAAAAGAGCTGCCTGTTTTTTATATAGCAGTAGTATGATGTATTAATCAAAAATTAAAGAACAAATTCAAATTCATCCTGCATATAAAATACTTTTCTCAAATTATCAAAATGCAGAATAGAATGACAAGCTTACTTTTTACAAACCTAACACTAAACATAAATTTTTAAAGACACCATAAGCAATAACTTTTTATTTTGTTGCTTTGTGCATGGCGGTTCGCTGCTGAATATAAGACCAAGCAGCGGCGGCGTACGGCGCATCAGATGGCTTAATGATGATGGTACGTTACACCAGCAGTGAAGGAAACGCATCATTCAGCGCACCGAATACCAGGATGCTGTTAGATATCAATGACAATAACATCAAACAAAACCCATACTATTACAAACGACGGCAGGCCATCTGCGAGCATCCCTTTGGCACACTTAAACGGCACTGGGGCTTCACACATACTTTACTAAAAGGGTTGCAAAAAGTAAATGGCGAAACAACACAGCTTCCGTCCGCCCGTATTGCGCCAAACCCCAGTCGTTGTGTGCCCTATTTCTATTTTGCCCAGGCTTTCCAGGCAGTATGATTCTTGTTTAGCCAGTCATGATAAAAGTCTATAATAAATTTCGTCATTTTGTCTGGTCTGACGACACCTTTTTGATTGAAATATTGCTGCAGCCTTGAGCCGTCCGTAAGCCCCCAATTGAGTTTTAGCACCATTCCTAAAACGGCGTAATATTTGAGTCTCTCCTCTCTCGTATTAATTCTTTTGAGTTCTTTCTTATCAACAGATGAACAGAATTCATCTAAGTGAATAAAGCAATCTTTTATATCTTTTGGAATATATATTCCATTGATGCTGTCTTGTAGATTATATGTACTTGCATTATTTATAGTATCAATGGATACTTTTGTTTGGCAAAAAGACAGGTGGGGTAAAAAGAAAAATAGCAATATAAGGCTTCGGGTCATATATTTTAAATTTGAGATTTTGCTGGTCGAGGTATATGGCAGGCAACGGGAGTTTGTGAAAAAACCTCCCGCTATTACATAAATATACACACTATGTGAATAGCGCAATCAGTGAACGATTTTTGTTTTAAAAAAGGCATGCAATTTATACAAGGAAACAACCGACTTCAAACTTATTTCAGCACACTCGATGACTAGGTAAGCACTGATAATCCTGTAAGGCTCATGGATGCCTTTATTGATAAACTTGATTTACAAAAAGTAGGTTTCACCGGCACTGTTCATAAAAGCGAAGGCCGCCCGCCGTATGCTCCCGGAGTACTTTTAAAATTGTACCTGTACGGCTATCTCAATAAAATACGCAGCAGCCGAAAGCTGGAAAAAGAATGCAGCCGCAATATAGAACTGCAGTGGCTCCTGCAGGGGCTGCAGCCCAACTATCATACCATTGCCGATTTTCGCAAGCTGCATGTCCAGCCACTGCAAAGCATGTTTAAATTGTACGTGCAGTTTTTAAGCGATGCGGGCCTGCTTGGTAAAAAAATTATCGGCATAGATGGCAGCAAGTTTAAAGCCGTGAACAGTAAAAAAAATAATTACAACCAAAAAAAGATAGACAAGCACCAGCAGTTTATAAAAGATAAAACCGAAAAATACCTGCAGGAACTCGATGAATTTGATAAGCAGGAAGACAGCACAGGCAGCGATGAACTGCAAATAAAAAAAGAAAAGATTACCCAGGGCCTTGCTAAATTAAAAGAAAGAACTATCAAATACGATACCCTTCAGCAGCAGCTAAACAACACAGAGGATAAACAAATAAGCACTACAGATACCGACAGCCGCAGCATACTGATCACAAAAGCTATTGTAGAAGTGGCTTACAACACGCAGAATGTTGTAGACGATAAACACAACCTGGTGGTGCACACACAGGCCACCAAAAGCAATGATGGCAAGGCTTTACACCTGGCAGCCACACAGGCCAAAGAAAATTTACAATTAAAAAAAGAAGACAGCATTATGGTGCTGGCCGATAAAGGTTACCACACCGGGGCCGAACTATTGCATTGCCAGCAGGAGAACATAATCACACATGTAGCTTACAAAGAACAACCCTCCGTAAAACATATTGCCAACGAATTTCTGGCAGAAAGTTTTGATTATGATAAAGCCAATGACAGTTATACCTGCCCTGCCGGAGCCGTACTAACGTCGCTGGGCACCTGGCACAATAAAAAAGGCGAAGCCCACGAAACCAGTTTTAGATTTAAAACCTACCGCACCGGTGCCTGCAAAAGCTGTCCTTTAAAAATACAATGCACCAAACTGCCCAAGCGCATTATACAACGCAGCGAATACCAGGATGCAGTGGATATCAATGATAACAACATCAAACAAAACCCACAGTATTATAAACGGCGGCAGGCCATCTGCGAACATCCCTTTGGAAGCATCAAGCGGCATTGGGGTTACACCCATACATTATTAAAAGGATTGCAAAAAGTAAATGGCGAAATGAACCTCATCATGTTTTGC
>JAYVGA010000279.1:0-22421 GCA_043772635.1 Chitinophagaceae bacterium | reverse complement strand
CTAATATTACATATAATAAGTACTACTATTAATTTAATTTTTCAGAGATTTTACTTGCAGTCTGCGTAGCCGATTTAATCAATACTTTAATTAACTTTTGATTGCATCGAAATGAAGGCATATAAATACTAAACCCTGCTACCACTTTATTTTTTCTATACACCGGAACCGCCACTCCGGTAACATTTTCGCTATCCTCTGTTAATACATATCCTTTTGTGCGGATGATTTTAACTTGCTCAAAAAATTTCTTATGGGTTGTTGCTTCCTTCCAGATTGCTGCAGTTGGCAGCCCAAACTTTTCAATATATTTCTCAATGGCATCCTCCTCCATCGTTGCTATTAATAACCTGCCGGTTGATGTATCATAAGCTTTCTTTTCATCTGCAGTATTAGCCTGCACTAACTGAACTGCATTTTTTCTGTGGATTATAACTCTCTTATCCTCCTTTAATACCGCCAGTATGGTGTTTTCCTTCAATGTGCTTGTTACTTCCTGCATCGCAGTGTCAGCAGCAACAATTAAATCACGGTAGTTACCAGCACTCTCAATAATTTCAGATAATGTTGACCCAAGCAAATAACCTTTAGGCCCTTTACTTTTTTTAAGATAACCTCTGTTAAGCAGTGTTTTTACGATATTGGCACAAGTGGCTGTGTTCAATGATAAAGCAACAGCCATTTCACCTAACGGTTTAGGCCGGACTGCATCTTTTGCAACATACTCAATTATATCAATAGCCCTGTTTATAACCTGTATCATATAGCAAACAAACAATTTGATTAAACACAATTTTATTAAAAAATTTACATTTTACCTAATAAAATAGGTTTTATTAGGTAATCTAATTTATTGCCGGAAAAAATGCAAACAGCCTTTATTTATTTTTGTTTTAAAAAGCAGCTATTTGCTATCGTCCAACTGGTTTCAAAAGTTTTGCACAGACACAAAAAGAAACAAAACTCACCCTGCCAGCCTCCCTATCTCATCTCAATAATTAATGATTTTTTCTTTGCATTTAAATACATCCCCTTTTCAATGTCTATTTTTCTAACGCATTTTTTTACCATTTAATTTTATTATTACTAAACTCAATTAGGCATTGGTATATTTGTTCCACAGTTTTTTTATAAAGTTTTTGTAAGTTTCAATAAGGCATGCTTCATCAGGCGGCGTTTTGCCAAACCGGTGCTTAAACTTATTGTGGTCTGGAATTTTAATAAGTCAGCTATCATTTTGAAATAAGTTTACTGCCACAATGTTTGGTGTGTATTTTTTAAAATCCCATTTTGAGGCACTGTAAGTTGCATCTGTCCTGTTATACATTTCGGGCATTATAAGAGGGTCCCAGCTTATTGTTACACCAATGCTGCTCCTGGAAATTGTGTAATACTGTGCATTAAAATGCCTTGCTGTAATGGCGAACATAATTAAGGTAATTATTTTCAAAGTATCCCTTTCCTGAATCATTGCCGCTGCTGTCTTCTGCGCCGTAGCTACAAGTAATAGAGTTGCCATAAAATTCAATTTCCCGCTTTTTTGAAACAGCGGGTGGTAATATTTTAGTGCTGCCTGTTGTTGTAAATCCATAAAATAATGTTTTGCCCATATCCATTCGGTACGTTTAAATAACTGAACCTTATGTTTTGTATTGGATAAGCCAGCGGCCAGCTGATAGCTTTGCTTAAAAGTATCAGTATGTATTTTTTGAACTACATCATCATCAAGAATTACGTTGTAATAATTGGCCGTATCAGAATCCTTTAAAATTGCAGAAATACTTGAGCCTTTAAACAGGATGGTTTCAGATGTGCCAGACCAGTACAGCTCTGCCGCATCATGGTTATACAAAATCCTGCCCTCATAATAAATCTGAGGGTTATTGTAAGGGATAATTTTATTTTGTACATTGGCAGCACCCATAAGAATACTTGTAAATATTCCAAAACTTACAAGGATTTTTTGAAATAAAAAATTAACTACAGCAGTTTGATTATTCATCATTATTTTAAATGTTATACAACATATATTTTTATTCAATCTAACTTACAATTCGTCCTGTCCTCAATAACCTAAACTGGAAATTTTAAAAACAGATTTGATGATTATTACATCTGCTTAGCAAAGTGCTCATCCGCTATACTATTTTATTGTACCACCGAAAATCCAACCACCCTTAATTTGGTGCATCCGTATGATATCATTTTTAAAATAACTTCTTCTTTGCCCGTAATACCCTGGTATATTCCCTCCCTTGTTGTTACAGGAATATCTGCTACCGAATTACTGTTAAGCTGCCAGTCTGGTATTTTTTTTCCTTTCACAATTATTTCAAAGGTGCATTTACTTCATTCCAAATAAAATTTTGCTGCATTCTTTTAAATAGCACCTCACTGTTTTCCGCAGGGTTATCAATTATTTTTTTCGATAAGCCATAATTCCAATCGCTGGCGGGTGTTAATTCAAAATATTTCTGGTACGCTCCGTTGCTGCCTGTTATTATCGAATCCCTTTTCAATACCGCATCTATCTTCAGTGCATAAATCAAGGAACCCCTTTCAACTGTTCTTGAATTTCTTGCTCCATTTACCGTGGTTACTTGCATTGGCAATTGCAGTATTACTTTATCACCGTTGTTCCATAACCTTTTAATTGCAATCATACTGCCGGCAGTGCCACTTGTTACTTTTTTACCGTTAATTATAACCGTAGCCTGTTTGCACCATGCAGGCACTCGTAATTCAAATGGAAAGCTTACCGGATAAGATTTGGACAGCGTAAACAGCACTTCGTCACCAAAAGGGTAATTGGTCTCTTCCTTAAAAGTTATTTTGCCGTTGTTACCCACAGTTGCAGAAACGGTATTAGGTGAATACAACATGCCTGCAACACCACCTTTGGCAGTACCATACCATAAATGTGCTGCAAACTTTGTCCAGCCCTGGTGCATGTTAGCAGTGCAGCAGGTGTAACCTGCATAGCAACCAAAAACGTTGTTCATGCCTTTATCAAATGGCAAGGTAAAATTTAATACGCCCCGTTTTACTTCCACCTGATTGGCCACCTGAAAGTATTGCTGTTCATTATAATCATCCTTTGTTTGTGCTGGCAAGGTATTAAACGCAATTCGTTCTACTGCGTCTGCATAGCTATTGTCACCTGTCATTGAAATGATTTCTTCCAATGAAAACATTGCTTCCACTATAGCACATAATTCTGTTCCTTGCGTTGGTAAATTTCCATGCAAATCTTCATCGGTACTAAACATACCATTGAGCAATCCATGCAGGAGCATTAAATCGGTGAACCCCGTTTTTAATGAATCGAGGTATTCTTTTTTTTGTGTAAAATGATAATAGATGGCTGGCAGCTTAATCCCATTGCAACATTTACTCCAAGCCGGTTCATCCAGCTTTCTCCATTTTGCTGAGCAGCAGCCTACATCACCCAATTTCTTTAACCCATTAATTGTGTCCAGGGAGTGGTTTTCTTAAAAAGAAGGTTGGCTAACTCCAATAAAAAAGGCACTTTGGTAATCCTGTATAGCCAATACACACTCATTATATTTTCGCCCCCTCTTGCGACGGCCCATTCGCTCCATTTACTAAGCGGATATTTTCGTAAATTAATAAGTTGATAAGAAAAATACTTTGTCATAAAAGCAACCACCCGTTTATCGCTGGTGGCGGAGTAATACTGCTGCATTACTTTAAGCATGACCATAAGTGGCCACCAGTCTGCCCCGTATTCAGGAGATAACTCTGTTGAATTACCTGCTCTCTCCTGTTGAGTGTATGCACCAAAAAAACCTGATGTACGTTGATTAACGATTGACCAATTTATATATCGAAGTACTTTTTGTTTCAATGAATCATCATCCAGTAACCATGATAACGGCAACGACCCATCTAACCAATAAGGTGTTTCTTCCCAATCATCACCTTTGCCACCAAGCCAGCCGTTATCTACACTTAGTTTGGGAAATGTTTCATCAAGATGACCGGTGCTGCCTTTTTTCATTATTAAAAGATGCTACCTCAGCCATCCATACGGTTTGATAGAACCGAGTGGCAATTCGGTATATTTTAAATTACCCAATCCAGTTTTGGAGTTGCCTTTCCTGATTTTTATCGCAGGTGTTTGTGCTGCTGTGTTTAAACTTAACATGCAGGCGCTTACAACAAGCAATATCATTCTCAAATACTTTATAGAAAAAGTCATTTTTTGCAGCATGGTAAATTTTAATTTTTCAGCAGCTTTTTTATAAAATCAATTTCATCCTTTTTATATGGTGTGTAATCAGCCTTAAATAGAATGTGATGCCAGGGGTCTGGTTCAGTTTTATATCGTTTTGTCTAGCGATCTCAGGGATATTTGGTTTGCTCTTTGCCATCTGCAAAACCCCAGTTTATCATACCTAATATTGTATTTTTTTCCTAAAGGAAGTATTGCAAACAAGGTGCTGACATTGCCCCTGGCAAGGTATTCTGTACAGATAAGCGGACGGCCATTTGATTGTAATTGCAAAGCATAGTTTTCAAAACCAGCAGGGCCGCCATACATGTGAAATGAAATGATGTCCGAATTTTCAATCTGAATTGTTTCGGTTGAAGTACGTTTGCCTGTACTGTCTTTATGCCATCCGCCAAACCAACATGTCCATACACCGGATGTAACTGGTTGTGCAGGATTCTCACCTCTTACCCATCTGAAAACTTGTGGTAATAATTTATTTACGATTGCTGTCTTGTTTTTTATCTCTATGCTGTTATAACTGCCGGCATTAGGATTGTCTGACTCATTCCACACATCCCACATCAGTATTCTGCCATCATTTTTAAAGGTTTTTACAATATCAATAATATATTTTCTTAAAAAATCATGCTGTGTTGAATCGCCGAGTATTTCGACACCAGGGCTTTGCACCCATCCTGAATTATGAAGGCCCGGTTCAGGGTTACGCTGCTTGCCAGATGTTGGATAAGGATTCCAGCAACTGTCGAAAAAAAAAGCATAGGCTTAATTTTATGCCTTGCACAAATGCGAAGAAAAATATTAATCCGCTTCTTAAACCCTGCAGCATCCTGCTTCCATAATTTATCATGCAAAAAAACTCGAAGTGTATTAAAACCTATACCTTCTGCTACGGCTAATTCTTTTTCTATAACAACTGTATCGAATGTTTCAACCTGCCACATTTCTAATCGATTAATTGCATACACTGGTAAATAGTTACTGCCAGCTAAAAAGCCCTGGTTTGCATACCATCCATTTGCTTTTTCTACTGTCCAGGTTTTTTCTGGCTCACAGCATTCGTTGCCACAAAAAGTAACAATCCTATGCAAAAAAATATCCCAGAAATTTTATAATTTATTTGCTTACATCAACCTAATATGTACACTAATAAACTTATTACTTCATGTGCCACAATCGCTACTTTTTTTATCGGTTATTTGAAAACGGCTGCCATAAAAAATTTGATGGTGCAATCACCAAACCCATTACCTAACAGGTTGCATTGTATCAACCGGCTCTTCTCATTTTATAAGGTGCTTTACAATTTCATCGATTTTTTTGCAACATAACTGGTCCATCACCTGTAGCAATTGTGTTTTTAAAATTGAAATCACATGGTCGCCACCTTTGTTACCCAGCGCCGCTACGGCATACATAAAACTTCTTCCCATAAAAGTAAAATCGGCACCACTGGCCAGAGCCCTTGCCACATCCGGACCAGAGCGGATGCCGCTGTCCATCATGATTTTTATTTTATGTTTATATTTTTCTACAATGGAAGGTAATGTGGCAATAGATGACTGTGCAGCATCCAATTGCCTGCCCCCATGATTGGAAACAATAATGCCATCAAAACCCAGTTTAACAGCCAGCTCTGTATCTTCTTCAGTTGCTACTCCTTTTAATACCAATGCACCTTTCCACATATCCCGTAGCGGTGCAATTTTTTCTGGGTTAAGCCTTCCAGAAAATGTTTTATTCATATACAAGCCAAGCTGTTTCATGCTCATTCCTTTTGGCATGTAAGGTTTCATAGTGGCAAAAGATGGCTGGCCATGTACCAATGTTTGCAAAGCCCAGTTGGGCTTGCCCATTATTTGCAAAATATTTTTAGCAGTCATTCGTGGTGGCATAGCCAGTCCGTTACGGATATCACGGGGGCGATAGCCAAATGACGGAACATCGCAAAGCAGCACCAATACCGGATAATGGGCAGCTTCCAATCTTTTTAATATGTCATCTCTCATGCTATTATCTGCTGGATGATATAACTGAAACCAGGCCTTATGCTGAGTAAGTTCACTTATCCGCTCGATGGAAGAAGTGGTAACAGTGCTTAAAATAAAGGGTATGTTATGCTGCAATGCAGCTTTGGCTAAAATCTCCGGCGCATTGGGCCACATTAATCCCTGCAAGCCAACCGGTGCTATACCAAAAGGTGCATCATATACATGCCCAAATAATTCCGTATTTAAATTCGGCGTCTGATACTCAGAAAGGTAATAAGGTGCCAACTCAACTTTTCTTAATTCAGCAGTATTCTTATGCAGGTTAATGTCTTCATTACATCCTCCATCAAGATACTCAAATGCAAAGCGGGGAATCCTGCGTTGGGCTTTGCAACGAAGATCTTCTATTGAAGGATAATTTGTATTATACTGCCAGCTCATATTTTTTCTGTTATTTTTTTTACTTTTTTTGCGCTGCTTTATATCAATTACTTTAAATTAAAAACAAACATTACTTTTTAAGTGCCTCATATAGTATTTCCACAGGGTGCATTGCATTTTTATGTAAGCCATCTTTTAGCTGGTGCCTGCAGGAAGTGCCTGCAGCAGCCACTATCACATCATCAGGTAGTTTTCTCACATATGGGAACAGTACCAGTTCTCCAATTTTTTGTGATACTTCATAATGTTCTTTTTCATAACCGAATGAACCTGCCATACCACAACAGCCGGAAGGAATTTCATTCACCGTATAATTTTCAGGGAAACTTAAAACAAACAAACTGTACTTTGATGAAGACAAAACTTTCTGATAACAATGCGTATGCAGGGCAATTGATTTTTTTGCCTGAGTAAACTGTTCCTTTTTTATAGCACCCTTTTTTATTTCGTCAAACAAAAATTCTTCTATAGTAAATGTGGAGGCTGCTAAATGATTGGCTTCTTTTTGCAAATCTATTCCTGCAATGTCTTTGTATTCATCCCTCAGTGTTAATACTGCCGATGGTTCTATGCCAATTAATGGTGTTTGTACTGATGCCAATGGCGATAACACTTTTATATTATATGCAGCAATGCCAGCCGCTTTTTTTACCATGCCTTTTGATAAAAAAGTACGTCCGCTTTCATTATGATTTGGAATAATTACTTCGTAGCCTAAATGCTCCAGCAGTAAAATCGCCTTTTTACCAATAGCCACATCGAGGTAGTTGGTAAACTCATCACAGAAAAAATAAACAGGCTTATGATTGAGTGGCTTATTAAGGCGTTTTTTATTCCATTGCAATAATGTTTGTTTTGCAATCAAAGGCATTGTCCTGTCTGGATGAAAACCAATCAATGTGTTCAGGCTTCTGCGTAAGAATCTATTATTAACAACAGCATTATAAACAGACGGCGAAATAGTTGCTAATTTCATCTGCCTTGAAAAATTGCCGATTAATTTTGAACGCAGCGGCACCCCATGTTTGTCATAATAGTGCTGCAAAAATTCTGCTTTCATTTTTGTTATGTCCACGCCTGAAGGGCATTCCACCTTACAGCCTTTGCAGCTAAGGCATAAATCCATCACTTCTTTTATCTCTTCATGATTAAAAGGGTTTGCATCATCAGGGTTACTTAAAAATTGCCGTAATATATTTGCCCTTGCCCTGGTGGTATCAAATTCATTTCTTGTAGCCATATAGCTGGGACACATCAAACCAGTTGACACTGCACTTCGCCTGCAATCGCCCGAGCCGGAACATTTTTCTGCCATCCGCAATATGCCGCCAGGTTCTTCAAAATGAAAATGTGTTTCTATAGAAGGATTTTTTTCATCCTGCTTCATCCGCAAATGAGTATCCATCGCAGGTGCATCTGTAATCTTTCCTGCATTAAAAATATTATTGGGGTCAAAAACATTTTTTACTTCTTTAAAAAGCTGCATCACTTCTTCTCCCATCACATCCGCAATAAATTCTCCTCTCAATCTGCCATCACCATGTTCGCCTGATAAAGAGCCATTGTATTTTTTAATTAATTGCGCTGTTTCTTTTAAAATATTTCTGAAAATAAAAACACCTTCTTTGGATTTCAGGTTTATCAACGGCTCCACATGCAATTCTCCTGCGCCGGCATGGGCATAGTAAGAAGCATCAACTTTATACTTCTTTAAAATAATTTGCAAATCTTCAATGTATGCAGGAAGGTCTTCCGGAGAAACAGCACAATCTTCAATTAAATTAACAGGCTGTGCATCTCCTGTTGCATTGCGTAGCAAACCAAGCCCTGCTTTTCTTATATCCCATGCGGCAGTTGTTTCTGCATCATGCAACACAGGAAAGGCATACCCATAATTTTTTTCTTTTAAACTTATTATCAGTTCATTTGCTTTGGCAGCAGCGGCTTCTTTTGATGCAGCCATAAACTCCACCATTAAAATTGCTTTAGGGTCGTCTTCAATAAAGAACCTGCTTTTTTGATACGTGGGATGCCCAATGGTATAGTCCAGGATACACTTATCCACTAATTCGGATGCCATGGGGCGAAACTGAATTGCCACTGCATTGGCAAGCAACGATTCTTTTATACTTTTGCAATGCACACATACAAGTGATGAATGCTTTGGCGGCAATGGCAACAAGTTCAACTTGATTTCAGTTACAATCCCAAGTGTTCCTTCAGAACCTGCAATCAGTTTGCACAAATTAAAGCTGCTCCCTTCTTCATTAAATGGCAGTACCTGCAACAAAGCATCCAAGGCATAACCAGTATTTCTTCTTACCACCGTTTTCTTTGGAAAAGAAAGATTGATTGCTTTCCTGTTTTCGTCTTTATGTAAGAGCTTTAATATATTATTTTTTATTTTATCCAGTTGAACATTTGCTGTAATTAATTCAGGATTGGAAGTTTTATCATTGATCACCGCTATGCTTCTATCGTTTAAGACCATTTTTACTTCTATCAAATGGTCTCTTACACTTCCCCATTCAATACTGTGCAACCCACAGGAATTATTGCCCACCATGCCACCAATCATTGCCCTGCTAGCAGTGGAAGTCTCGGGCCCAAACATCAAGCCATGCGAATGCAAATACTTATTCAAATCATCCCTTATCACTCCGGGCTGAACACGAACCCATTTTTCTTCCACATTCACTTCCAGTATTTCAGTAAAGTGCCGAGAAATATCAACTACAATTCCATTTCCAACCACCTGCCCTGCCAATGATGTACCTGCGGCTCTTGGAATAAGTGTTATTTTATTTTCCATTGCAAAACCAACCAGCAGTAAAATATCTTCTTCCGTTTTTGGAGTAGCAACAGCCAAAGGTTTTTCTTCATACACGGATGCGTCAGTTGCATAAGCCCTCAACTGACCCTGGTGCATAGCCGTGTCATCGAAAAAAAGCTCTCCGTTAAAATATTTTTTTAAATGTTGCAAATCGTTTTTCATCAAATAAAATATATAAAATATTTTCTTAGGTTAATTTTACCCGGCATCAATCAGTTCAACAAAATTCTCATCCAGGTCTTACAGCAAAAAAAGCTGCCACCTTCCATTATTGCTGACAATATTTAATTATTAACCTACATCAATATTTTCTGCATCATTTAAGCAAAATTGATTAGACGACGGTATCATTAGGTTTGAACTATTTTATTAAAAAAACCGGGCAGTTTTTTTTCATCATCATCATATAGTAATAATGTTTTTTTGGCAGAATACAGAAAAAGCGATGGATACTTCCTGGGTTTAAATTTTGTGATAAACTCATTTTTTAACTCCTGCAGCAGCGTTGTATTTGGCTTACCCAACAAATTTTTCCCGTATGTATTCAAAAACAGCGTAAGCTTTTGCTGGTTATCCATTGTTATCACATAAAGGGCTGTTTTATTCAATTCTTTGTACCGCTGGTTGATGGTTGTAATGGCATGCAGGCAATGCTCACATTCGGTATCAAAAAAAATAAAGAACAATAATTTTCCTCGCTTTAAGTCTTTATTAGTGAAAGAAGTTTTATCCAGCTTAATAAAATTAAACTCTGGAATGGTAGCTGAAGGCACCTGTGCACAAACAGGTAGTGAAACAATTAACAGGAGAAAAACTATTTTAAAAAGTCGTTTCATAATTTCTATTTTATTGCCCGGTCTAAATGAACATATCCACCATCTACATATAACAACTGTCCGGTAGTATGGCTTGATTTTTCGCTCAATAAAAAAGCTACGGTATTTGCAATTTCGTTGGCAGTGGTAAATCTTTTTTCAAGAGGAATTTTTAACTGTATTTCTTTTAATGCTTCCTCCGGATTTGGCAATGTTTTTATCCATGTTTCATACAAAGGGGTATAGCATTCTGCTACAATTACGGCATTAACACGGATGCCGTACTTTAATAATTCTACTGCCCATTCCCTTGTTAATGCATTTCTTCCACCATTGGCTGCTGCATAAGCCGATGTTCCCCCCTGGCCTGTTTCAGCGGTTTTGCTTCCAATGTTTACAATACAACCTTTTGTTTTTATTAATTCAGGCAAAGCATATTGTGCCATTAAATAGTAATGAACTAAATTTTTATGCAGGCTTTGCATAAATTTTTCATAACAGCCATTCTCCAATCCCACCGCATCATTTACACCGGCGTTGTTTACAAGCCCATCAATGCGGCTAAATTTATTTATCACTTGCTTTACTGCCGCTTCACATTCATCCGGTTTACTTAACTCTGCTGTTATCTCGTATGCTTTGCCACCAGCATTAATGATTACCGATAATAACTTTTCATTGTCTTCTTTATTTCTGCCAATAATAACTGGCACAGCACCTTCCTCTGCCAATACTTTGCTGATGCCTTCACCTATTCCTTTAGCGCCACCGGTTACAATAATTACTTTATCGTTTAGTTGTAAATCCATTTTTATAAGTTGTAAAACCTGATTGCATTATTGCCCATAATATCTTCCTTTTCAGTTTCTGATAAAGTGGAAATAAATTTTTTGCTCATTTCAAATACACTGTTGTAAGATGCTGCCAGCAGACAAACAGGCCAGTCGCTGCCATACAGTAACCGCTTGCTGCCAAAGGCTTTCAGCACAGTCTCCATGAAAGGAACAAAATCACTGTAAGTATGGTTTATCCAATAAGCTTCTGTTACCATGCCGGATAATTTGCAATAGACATTTTCATTTTCAGCTATGCGTTTCATATCTTTTTTCCACTCATTCATCTCTTGTAGTTTTATTGATGGTTTTGCTAAATGGTCAATTACAAAATTTTGATTAGGAAATTCTTTTACAAGTTCATTAGCAAAAACCAACTGGTCTTTAAACATTAATAAATCATATGTAAAACCATAGTTCTCAAACAAACCAATGTTATTTTTAAATTCAGGGAACAGTATCAACGCTCTTTCCGTTTTATCCTGCAATACATACCTAAACCCTTTCATCTTTTTAAACTGGCCGTAATATTGCAATTTTTCATCCACCTTATCACCCAACATATCTATCCAGCCAACTACTCCTTTTATAAAATCGTTTTCGGCTGCCAGTTTCAGCAAGAATATATTTTCATCCTCACTCTCATCTGCCTGCACTGCAACACAACCATTTATTGATGACTGTTGCAACAGAAGTTGCAAATCAGCCGGCATAAAATCTCTTTTCAAAACAGCCATATCCTCATTTAACCATGAATGTTTTAAGGAATGATATTGCCAAAAATGATTGTGTGCATCAATTACCATAATCAGTTACCAATTGTTTTATTTTAACAAATCCATAAATATTCATTTACATCCATTGGCCAGGATATACATAAAGATTAAAAGCCAGAAGCAAGTAATACATATTATTTCTACGTCCAACATAACCATGCAGCAATATCAGAAACTGCGCAAAAAAAGCTTAGTGCTATACTTGCCGTTAACGCTGCTATACTTAAATATTATTTTTTACCCGGTTTTCAAGATCATAAATAGCTCTTGTAGTTTTTACTAAAGAATCAGGCGTTACTGAAATACTATCAATATTCAAATCCACCAGAAATTGTGCAAAGTCTGGAAAATCTGAAGGGCCTTGTCCGCAAATACCCACTTTCACATTTGCTTTTTTAGCTGTTTCAATCAACATCCTAATCATTTCTTTAACAGCCGGATTTCTTTCATCATAAATATGTGCAACCAATGAAGAATCCCTGTCGAGCCCAAGTGTTAATTGGGTAAGGTCGTTAGACCCTATTGAGAACCCATCAATATATTTTGCAAATTCTGCTGCCATAATAATGTTAGAGGGAAGTTCTGCCATCAGGTAAATCTCCAATCCATCTTTTCCTCTCTCTAAACCATATTCCTTCATTACTTCCTGCACCTTCTGTAATTCCTCCACAGTTCTGCAAAATGGTATCATTACAACCACATTTGAAAGACCCATTTCCTGGCGTACTTTCAGTATGGCCTTACATTCCAATCCAAATGCTGCCTTATATTTTTCCGAATAATACCTGGATGCACCACGCCAGCCAATCATTGGATTTTCCTCTTTGGGCTCAAAATATTTACCTCCTAATAAATTAAAATATTCGTTTGTTTTAAAATCAGAAAAACGAACGATAACCTTATGCGGATAAAAAGCGGCAGCAATTTTTGCGATACCGTAAGAAAGTTTTTCAACAAAAAAATCTTCTTCGTTATTAAAACCTTTGATGAGTTGCCCAATTGCTTGTGTTAGTTCTTTATCACCAATGGTGTAATGTTGCATTAGCGCCAAAGGATGTGCCTGTATGTAGTTATTAATAATAAATTCTTCACGGGCAAGGCCAACACCTGCATGGGGCAAGTGAGAAAAACGAAATGCCATAGAAGGAGATGCCACATTGAGCATTATAGGAGTTTTTACAACGGGTATTTGCGAAAGGTCGGTTTCTATTTTTTTATACTCAATTTTTCCGCCATATACAAAACCCTCATCTCCTTCTGCACAGGATACAGTTACGGCCTGGCCGTCCTTTAATATATCGGTAGCATTACCACAACCAACAATAGCGGGAACGCCTAACTCCCTTGCAACAATTGCTGCATGGCAGGTCCTTCCACCTTTGTTGGTAATAATTGCTGATGCTATTTTCATTACCGGTTCCCAATCAGGGTCAGTCATATCAGTTACCAATACATCACCTGCTTTAAAAACATTGCCTTCGCCTAATCGTTTATCCAAACTGAATAAAATAGAAACATCTCCATCCCCCACTTTATCCCCAACAGCAATACCCTTTACAATTGGTTTTTGCGCTGCAGTGTTTTCAATGAGATATTCAGTAACCTTTGAAAAATCTTTTTGTGAATGAATGGTTTCGGGCCTTGCCTGAACAATAAATAATTCTTTCGTAATTCCATCTACGGCCCACTCCACATCCATCGGACACCAATGCGCCTTCAACTCAGAATAATAGTCTTCAATTTTTACTACCCATTCAGATAATTGCAATATCATGCTATCCGGCAAACAAAATTTTTCTTGTAATCGCTTTTCAACCTGTATTATCTTCACCCGCTCATCCGGGTCATCACCATAAATCATCATTGTGGCTTTGGCTCCCAACTTCTTTTCAATTATACTTTTATAGCCATTTTTTAATGCCGGCTTAAATACAAGGTATTCATCTGGTGAAACCGACCCCTGAACAATCATTTCTCCCAAACCATAGGAGCCATTAATTAATACGACATCTTTAAACCCACTTTCAGTATCAAGAGAAAATGCAACACCGGAAGTACCGATATCTGACCGAACCATTTTTTGTATGCAAACGGAAAGTCCTATACTAAAATGGTCGTATCCAAAAGTGTGACGATAACTTATTGCTCTATCGGTAAATAAAGAGGCAAAGCAATTTCTTACAGCATTTATTAAAGAGGCAGGCCCCCGAACGTTCAGGTAGGTTTCCTGCTGACCGGCAAAGGATGCATCTGGCAAATCTTCAGCAGTTGCCGATGAACGGACAGCAACATCGGTTTCCTCCTGATTATAGTCTTTTGAAAGCTCATAATATTTTTCAATAATCAGCTTACTCAAATCCCGGGGAAATTTAGAATTTCTAATTAGCTGCCTTACATGCAAACCACCTCTCCGTAAAGATTCCAGGTTATTAAAGTCAATGCCATTAATGATAGACCTGATGGTTTCATCCAGCATATTTTCTTCAATAAATTTTCGGTAGGTGGCTACAGTAATTACAAATCCGTTTGGTATTTTTATACCAAGCTTGCTTAAGTTTTGAAGCATCTCACCAAGTGATGCGTTCTTGCCACCAACCGTTTCGATGTCATTTATACCTACTTCATTTAAGTTGACAATGAATTCTTTCATCTAATATTAATTTCAGGTTATTTATTTTATAATAGCGCCAATCCCATTAAACAAGGAACAAATTTTTCAATTTCGTTTTGTTTATTTATGCATATAAGATAGGGTATGAGATGCCGCCACATTAAAGGGTGACACAGTTTGTTTTGCTTTTCCTAATCCATCAATACCCAATTCCACTGTATAGCCTGCTTTTAAATATACCGGTGGATTAAAACCTAAGCCCACACCATGCGGAGTACCAGTGCTGATAATATCTCCCGGCAATAAAGTCATAAAACTGCTGATGTAAGCAACGAGGTAAGGGATATTAAAAATCAAATCATCTGTATTGCCATCCTGCATTATTGTATCATTCACTTTTAACCATAATCGTAACTTATTTACATCTTCTATTTCATCTTTGGTAACCAGCCAGGGGCCAAGCGGTGCAAAGGTATCACAGCCTTTCCCTTTATCCCAGGAACCGCCACGTTCCAATTGAAATTCCCTTTCGCTTACATCATTGTGCAGGCAATAGCCGGTTACATAATTCATAGCATCTTTTTCTTCTACATAGCTTGCTTTCTTTCCTATAACCACGGCCAGTTCCACTTCCCAATCAGTTTTTACAGAATCTTTGGGAATAATAATATCATCATAAGGGCCAACAATTGCTGAAGTTGATTTTAAGAAAATAATTGGTTCCAGAGGTATAGCAGTATTAGTTTCCTTAGCATGTTTGGCATAGTTTAAACCGATACATACAATTTTTGATGGGCGTGCTACCGGAGAACCAAGCCTTAGAGTATTGGGAATTTCAGGCAGTCGGTTGTCGGTAATAATTTTCTTTAAGCCAATTATACCATCATGCTCAAAAAAATCTTCATTGTAGTCCTTTACAAATGCAGATACATCCAGCCATTTGCCGTCAATATTAATACCCGGTTTTTCCTTTCCAGCTTCACCAAATCGAATTAGTTTCATATTTATTCTTATTTTAATTGTAATTCAATAATTGTATCAATCGAATCAAACTGAACCCCATTCAGGTAAATTAATCTTAATCAACACTCCTGCCATCAGGTATTTAATTTTACAAATCCTCCATCAATCAGGTAATCGCACCCGGTAATAAAACCAGCTTCATCACTTGACAGGTACAAAGCCAGTGCGGCTATTTCTGCTGGCGTTCCCATACGGCCAATTGGCTGGCTCTTTGATAATTTATCAAACATTTCTTCTTCTTTGCCGGCATAATTATTTGTAATAAAGTTATCTACAAATGGCGTATGCACCCTTGCAGGAGAAATAGAATTACAGCGGATATTATCAGGCAGGTAATCTTTGGCAACAGATAATGTCATTGCTGTTACTGCCCCTTTTGCAGTGGAATAAACAAACCTGTCTGCCAGGCCCACCCATGCTGCTATAGAAGACATATTGATGATAATGCCACCACCATTTTTTTGCAGGCAAGGGATTGCTGCATACAAACAATTGTACACCCCTTTTACATTTACGTTAATCACATGGTCAAAATCTATTTCCCCTGTTGTTGCTGCTTTACCAATATGTGCAATGCCTGCATTGTTTATTAGAATATCAATGCTGCCAATTCTATCAAATGCGGCAAGTACTTCTTTTTGGCTGGTTACATTACAACTGTGGGCAAATGCTTTTACGCCTGCAGCATTAATTTCTTTTGTCACTTCTTCCGCAGCGGCTTCATTTAGCTCAATGATGTGAACGGCAGCTCCCTGTTTTGCAAATAACAAAGAAATTGCTTTGCCAATTCCGCTTCCGCCACCAGTGATAACTGCTGTTTTATTTTGTAAACTGAACATTGTGTTTTTATTATTGAAGGTTAAATATTTTATCCATCAGTATCCATTTTTCACCCGGTTTTGCAAAAGGTAATGCCTGCTGGTATTGCCACATCAATGCCTCCCATTGCTGTACTTTTTCATTTACTGCATCTGCTTTTCCTTTCGCTTCAAAGCTGAACATCTCGTTTACTTCCATTGTCATTAAGAGCCTGTTACCTGCCCTGTAAATACTCAATTTTTCAATACCTGAGCTTTTAATACTATCAATAATCTCGGGCCATACATCTTTATGATACTCCTCATACTCACTTATAAGGGCATCATCATTTTTTAAATCCAACGCCATACAATATCTACGCAACATGTGTTTCAATTTTTTTAGATTCAAAAGTTTTTACTGCGAACAACAATACAAATACAAAACATATCAATGGTACAACATACCCGAATTGAATATTGCCCGTTTTGTCGCTGATATATCCAAACATTAATGGCAATAAAGCACCGCCAACAATTGACATGATAATTAAGCTGCTGCCGATTGCTGTATCTGCACCTAAATTTTTTATGCCCAATGAAAAAATGGTGGGAAACATGATAGACATAAAAAATGCAATGGCAATAACAGCATAAATTGTTATTATGCCCGATGCAGCAATGGCAACAACGGATAATAAAATGTTTATAGCGGCGTAAGCAGCCAGTAATTTTTGCGGAGCAATAAATTTCATAAACCAGGTGCCTGCAAAACGCCCAATCATAAATGCCATGCCGCAGCCCCATCCAAGATAATCAGCCGCCTTTACTTTATCAAGACCAGCAGCCTTAGTGGCATACAGAATAAAAAAACTGAACACACATACCTGTGCGCCAACATAAAAAAATTGAGCTGCCACTGCCCACCGCAATTGCACATGCCTCCATGCATCTCTTATTTTATTAGTGCTGCTGTTTTTCTGCTCTGTAATTTCTGGAAGTTTCAGAAAACAAAATATAATTGCTATCACAATAATAATGCTGCCAAGAATAAAATAGGGTGCTTTTACAGTGGAGGCTTCTGAAGCAAGCGCTATTTGTTTTGCTGACTGAGACATTGCATTCAACTGTTCATCAGAATAACCTTGCGTAAGAATTAATCTTGCCCCGATGATAGGCGCCAGTGTAGCGGCTAGCCCGTTAAATGATTGTGCGAAATTTAACCTTTGTATTGCATGTTCAGGCGCTCCTAATAATGATGCATAAGGATTGGCAGCAGTTTCCAAAATGGTTAATCCGCAGGCTATAATAAACAAGGCTGTGAGAAAGAAGAAATACTGTTGTGTATTGGCCGCCGGTATAAATAAAAAGGAGCCTGTGGCAAAAAGCAGCAAACCAAAAATGATTGCTTTTTTATACCCGTACTTTTTAATCAGTACCCCTGCGGGCAGTGCCATAGCAAAGTAAGCAATGAATACAGCCGAATCAACCAATGAAGACTGTAGCACTGATAAGCCGAATGATTTTTTTAAATGCGGTATCAGTATAGGGTCAAGGTTATGCACAAAGCCCCACATGAAAAACAGGGAAGTTATCATGATGAAGGCAAAACGGTAAGTGCTGTTTTCTTTGCTATTGTCCATATTTTAAAATCAATTTATTAACCAGTTCCCGGCCTGTGGATACAGGCTGGGACAACTGAGTTAATCATTACCAAAACGACTGCTTATGAGAAACATTTATAAAGAATCATTTTTGATACTTTAAAGTGATACACCCCTTTTCCAGGGTATAAAATCATCCTGCCCTAAAATCACCGCCTTTGGTATTACTTCACCACTTGCTGCTTTAATACAATACTCCAATATTTCTTCCCCCATTTGTTCAATGGTTTTATCTCCTTCAATCACTTGTCCGCAATCAATATCTATGATATCGTTCATCCTTTTTGTAAGGGAACTGTTGGTGCTGACTTTAATGGTAGGGCAAACAGGGTTGCCTGTTGGGGTACCCAATCCCGTTGTAAACAATATCAGCGTTGCACCGCTTGCCGCTTTGCCTGTTGTAGCTTCCACATCGTTGCCGGGGGTACAAACTAAATTAAGGCCTGGCTTTATAGCCGGTTCTGTGTAATCCAATACATCGGTAACAGGAGATGTACCACCCTTTTTGGCTGCGCCTGCACTTTTTATCGCATCGGTTATCAGCCCGTCTTTTATGTTACCTGGTGAAGGGTTCATGTGAAAACCAGAACCAACTTTATGTGCCTGTTCATCATAATGCTTCATCAGTTGTATAAACTTTTCTGCTATTTCTTTGCTTACACACCTGTCAATTAAATTTTGCTCAACACCACAGAGTTCAGGAAATTCAGCCATCAATATTTTGCCGCCCAATGCCACTAACAAATCAGCCGCATAACCAACAGCAGGGTTGGCCGAAATACCGCTGAAACCATCGCTGCCACCGCATTTTACGCCAATGGTCAATTTATCTAATCCAACAGGCTGGCGCATAATTTTATTTACTTCTCCTAATTCAATAAAAGTTTTTTTTATTGCATCCTTTATCAGTGCTTCTTCGCTTTGCGATTGCTGTTGTTCAAAAATCAGCAAGGGCTTATTAAATGATGGATTTCTTTTTTTAAGGTCGTCCATAAAATTGCTTACCTGTAAATGCTGGCAACCCAAACTTAATAGTGTTATGCCAGCAACATTGGGATGTTCTGCATAAGCAGCCAATAATTTGCTCAGTATATCCGAATCCTGTCTTGTACCTCCGCAGCCGCCCTGGTGATTTAAGAATTTTATTCCATCAATATTTTCAAATAATTTTTTCCTGTTAGTATTATCCTGCAACTGCCCTGTATCAAAAGAATGAATATCAATTCCATTTTCAACTGCTTCCTTCAATTGTTCTGCGTATAATTTATACTTATCTGTTATTGCATAACCCAGGGAATGATGCAGGGCTTCTTTTATAACATCTAGGTTCCTGTTTTCACAAAATACAGTTGGAATAAATAACCAGTAGTTTGCTGTTCCTACCCGTCCATCATCTCTTATATAGCCATTAAATGTTCTGTTTTTTAATTTTGATACATCAGGTGACTGCCATTGATAGTTAAACGCCCTGTATGAATATGGCTCAGCCGCATGTTTGGTGTTGGCCGTAGTCATAAGTGTGCCTTTTAAAATATCTGTTTGTACTTTCCCAACCAGCACACCATACATAATAATATCATCGCTACTCTTCATATCGTTCATAAATATTTTATGCTTCGCAGGAATAAATTCTGCTGCGGTAATAACTGCCCCCTCATTGGTTAGTATGTATCCTTTTGGCAAATCCACCAACGCCACCAGCACATTGTCAGTGCTATTAATTTTTATAAATGTTTGCTTACTGGCCATCACTGTATATAAATTACTATGTTGGAAATTTTTAAATAATCACTAATGGTACCTGTGTATTTTCTGAATTAAAACAGGAATGAAAGCAATAAAACGCTGGTTAAATATTCTCCGGCTGATTGGCAGGAAGGAAAAGCAGTGTTTACAATTGATGACAAGCATGTTCGTATTTTAAATCGTTTGCAAAATAATATAATTCCACCTAATAAAAATAATTTTATTAGGTGGAATAGAATACTATAGCTATTTTATGGCGCCAAGGTTTTTCAATAGTTCAATTACCAAACCAATGTCTCACAAATTACCATTGAATATCTTTCTATTTTTTACTAACTCCTTACACCGGATAGCAAGTTGGCGGGGAAGAGGAGTCAGACGGTTGGAAGAGCCATTGGCCTTTATTGTCTTCTCTTGCAATATTATTGGTAATGCTGGTATTGGAATTTGGATTTAAGTTTAAACCAGTATTTCCTGTTGATTTAATTATTTATGTCATCGCTTATTTGCTCGCAGGCTACAATGTTTTGAACCTGGCTTTCAGGAAAGCAAAACGATTTGATTTTTTCAATGAGTTCTTTTTAATGAGTGTAGCAACCATTGGAGCATTTTCCATTGGTTCCTACAGTGAAGGTGTGGCAGTAATGGTGTTTTATTCTATTGGCGAATGGTTCCAGGATTCAGCGGTAAGTAAAGCAAAGAGAAGTATTAAAGCCCTGTTGGATATAAGGCCAGATGAAGTAGCCGTTTTAAGAAATGGAACAACGCAGGTGATTCATCCCATTGAAATTCAGGTAGATGAAATTATACAGGTAAAGGCAGGAGAAAAAGTGGCACTGGATGGAGAACTAAATTCGGGTGCTGGTACATTTAATACAGCCGCACTTACAGGCGAAAGCAAGCCTGATACAAAGCGAAAAGGTGAACAGGTATTGGCTGGTATGATTAACCTTGACAAGGTTTCCGAAATAAAAGTGAAATCACTTTTTAAGGATAGCAAGCTGAGTAAGATATTAGAAATGGTACAGGATGCCTCTGCAAGAAAATCGCAGACACAATTATTTATCAGCCGCTTTGCAAAAATATATACTCCGATTGTTTTTGCATTGGCTGTAGCTGTTTGTTTAGTTCCCTACTTTTTTACTGACCCTTATATTTTCAATGTTTGGTTTTACAGGGCATTGGTATTTTTAGTAATCAGTTGCCCATGTGCTTTGGTGGTACCAATACCATTAGGATATTTTGGTGGAATAGGATTGGCTTCAAAAAATGGCATCTTGTTTAAAGGCTCTAATTTTTTAGATGTGATTACAAAAGTGAATGTGGTGGTGATGGATAAAACAGGTACACTTACCAAGGGGGTTTTTAAAGTACAGGATGTAGTAACAAAGGATATTGATAAAGATGAATTGGTTAAACTGACAGCAGCATTGGAAAGTAATTCAACGCATCCTATTGCAAAAGCGGTGGTTGAATACGCTGGTGATAACGCTAAAAGTTTAAAGGCAGAAAATGTTGAAGAAGTTTCAGGGCATGGTTTAAAAGGTACAGTAGACGGAAAGAATATTTTTGCAGGTAATGTAAAATTATTAAAGAAATACAATATTGAATATCCTGCTGAAATTGATAACCTGGTTGACACTGTAGTGGTGATTGCAGTGAACGATAAATATGCAGGCTATATCACCATTGCCGATGAAATAAAAGAAGATGCAAAGCAGGCAACAGAAGAAATGCACAAGCTGAATATACAAACCGTTATGCTATCAGGAGACAAACAAGCGGTTGTTGCAAAAGTGGCGCAGTCATTAGGTATAGATAATGCTTACGGAGATTTACTACCGGAAGGTAAAGTAGAAAAAGTACAGGCATTAAAAAATGAAGGCAAACATATCGCCTTTGTAGGTGATGGTGTAAATGATGCACCTGTGGTGGAATTAGCTGATGCAGGCATTGCGATGGGTGGTTTGGGAAGCGATGCTACCATTGAAACCGCAGATATAGTGATTCAAAATGACCAGCCATCTAAGATTGTTACTGCTATAAAAATTGGAAAAATAACCAGGAGTATTGTTTGGCAGAACATAACTATTGCGATGGTTATAAAAGTAATTGTATTGGTGTTGGGAGCCGGTGGTATAGCTACTTTATGGGAAGCTGTTATTGCTGATGTTGGAGTAGCTTTATTGGCCATATTGAATGCGGTGAGGATACAGCGGATGAAGATTTAAATTGAATTAAATCGTAAAAAATTGTCCACCTTTCGGGGTGGTTTTATTGTTAGAATAAACTAACCGACATAATAATTTTATGCCGTTCCCTATCGGGTCGGGCTTTCCGTTTCAATCTTCTGCGAAGGATTTTCACTCAATCCCTAACGGGTAATTAGAAAGATTGTATAAACAAATTTTAAAGACTTTACAAAGATCAATACCGTAGACCCGGCACAGTACACCCGTCTTATTTCTTTACGCCTGCGCCAAATAAGCCCGGAGAACTGCACCGGATAAAGATATTGAGATTGAGATTGGCTCGTACCTACTATGATGCACCAACGCTGCTTGCTATTGATAATATTTTTTGATTCTTGTTAAGCCATATTTGCAATTTTCTAAGGATTCACAAAATATATAAGC
>JAYVGA010000278.1:0-9096 GCA_043772635.1 Chitinophagaceae bacterium | reverse complement strand
TGCACCGGGCTACGGGGAATTTCAATTTCGTAAAATGCGCCTGTTGTTTTTACTGTGTTGTTTTTTATGCCGTAAGCCACCAGTTTTCTCATAAGGTTGTTTTCTTCTGAGGAGAGCATCATTAAAAACTGTGGTAAGGTTTCTGTTTTAGTTTTCTTTACTTCGGTTGCTTTAAAATCATCATCGTACGTATAATCGGTATAAGTAGTTTCCTGGCTGTATACGCCATTAAACATTACCATGGCATCGCCTTTTATCATATTACCAATAGCTTCTTCATCTATCAGCAAAGAAAAAAATTCGGAAGCCAGCGAAATTTCATCGCTGCCAATACCCAAACCCATATTACCATAGGTTCGTTCCATGAGTGCAGGAAACTGTTCAAGGTAAGCCCTTGTATCCAGCGCCCATGTCATATAACCCAGCATGCTGTCGGTATTAATGTATTTGTAAAAACTTTTATTAAGTTTACGGCTGGTTATTTTTTCCTGTATCTCAGCCATCTCATCTGTCATTTCTACCTGGCTGTTAATACTCATTTGCTTTTCATCCATCAGTAAGCTTGCAGAAAAACTTTTGTAGCCTAAATCCGTTGCTGGCAAACTATTTTCAAAAGGCATGGGATTTGTTTTGTACAATAAATATGCAGGAATTAAACTTGTGTACAAATCCATTGGCTTATCTACCCATATACTGGCTACAGCATTTGCATTATTTGATTTGAGAAATTGGCTGTTGCTTAAAATTGAGGTAGCAGGGTTAGTGTAAAATAATTCGTTAGCAACCTTTGCAGCTGTTGCTGCAGTAAGTCTTTTTTTAATGCTAAGATTTTTGTAATACTCAAAATCATACTCATCGGCATCGTAATGTATTGTTACCGATGTGTCTGTTTTTTCATCTTCCTCATATGCTTTTGTTTCCGTATTAATATCTATTACTGCGGTATCTACAGCAGTAACTGCATCAGTAACCACTACCGTATCGGTAAGCACGGGATGCTCATTTGTCATTGCAGCATCTGTAGAAGCAGTAGAATCATCGTAATTATAATATCTCCGGGGTGTTTCATAACTTAAGCCATGTCTTGCTGCTACTTCAGGATTTCTAAAATAAGCATCTTTCATTATTGCTTTTACATACACCAATTGCTGGTTATCCCACAGGTACAAACCGCTGGAATCTTCATCTGTACTTTTTCTTACATTGTTTGCCAGGCGTATCAATTCTTTACTGCCTAATATCTTGTCTAATTTAGATGCATCGGCCATTGGAATCATAAAACAATTGTATTGCATACTGTCATCTTCGGTACGAAAATAATACAGGGTACTGTTGGTGTTTAAACCAAAATCGCTGATAGAATTATACTGCAGCGAAGAATCTTTTGCCCTCATCTCTTTAAACTTTTTTCCTAAAGCAGTTTTATCCCATTCTTCTACAGGCATTAGCTGGCTAAGTTTACCAGTATTAATGCTGCCTACTATATTGGCATTGGAAGGAATTTTTATTGCCATGTTTTGTGCATTCAAATACTGGGCTGCACATAAAAATAAAACCAGGCTGTACATCTTTTTCATTTAATAGTAATGTTAGTTTTTGATAAAAATATATTATTGAAATTACCGGGCAAGCTGAATGTTATTTGAAATGTTAGCTACTCCAAATATAAGATCTATAGCTGCAGCTTTTATCATTATGGCTTTGCCGGATGGAGAAATTTTTGCTGTTTTATTGCTGCTGGAAGTTATGGCATTTTCAAAACGGAAAATACTGGTGAAGCCGGCAGTTTTAAAAATTTCTTTATCCTTTGGTTTTAGTTTACTGTATTCTTTTTTCATTTCGGCGCTGTACTGGTAGGTTCTTTTAAAGGTATTGGATGGCTTATCAAAAAAGTAATTATTGCCGGGCGCTTTAGTTTTTTGCTGGCTTAATAATTTTTGGGTAATACCATTAATACTGGATACTTCTTTAAAACTAAAACTAACCGATGCTATGTAATTTTTAAGATCTACCGATTTTTTTATATTGCTTATGCCATTAGACTTTTTTAAAAAATCTACTGTTTCGTTCATAAACCGGTTAATATCTTTTTCTTTGGGGATGGCATAACCATTAAGGCTATCCAGCAGCATTATAGAAGCCAGCTTAGATTTGCTCTGGCTCAGGTTCATGGTAATCTGCATTTCGCCGCTGCCGTTATTTTTTAGCGTTATCTCTTCTATTATCTGAAAACAGGAATTTAAAAACAACAAAAGAAAAAAGGCGGTACAGTTTAAAAATATTTTTGTTATCATACAATATTTTTGAAAGTAATTTTATTTTGGGCCAAAGGAGAAAGGTCAAAAGTCAATGGTCAAAAGTTGACAATTGACTTAATGACAAATACAATAATCCGTAAACTAATTACCCCGTAAAGAATAATGCTAAAAAATATTTTCCAGCTCTTTTAAATGCGTAACAGTATAAGTAGGTTTAATATCCGTAGCTGCATTAATATGGTTTACAAAAATATTATCCATACCTGCATTTATAGCACCCTGTATATCTGCATCAAGGTTATCGCCTATCATAATACTTTGCTGTAAAGTAGCACCGGCTTTTTTCATTGCATAATCAAAAATTTCTTTTTTTGGCTTAAGGCTGTTGCTAGCTTCAGATGTAATTACATGTGTAAAATATTTATCCAGGCCGCTGTGCTGCAGTTTGCTCCACTGTGTTTTTTCAAACCCATTGGTAATAAGATGCAGGTCGTATTTTTTTTCTTTTAAATAATCCAGTATTTCAAATGTGTGGGGAAACACTTCTTTCTCGGTAGGCAGTATTTCTAAAAACTTTGCACTAATGTCTTTTGATAAGGCCTCATCTGCAATTTTAAAATCGAGCAGTGTACGCCACATGCGCTTCCACTTAAGGTCTTCGGCACTTATAAATCCTTTATTATAGCGGTCCCACAATACCTGGTTGTGAAAAAGATATTTTTGATAAAAATCATCAAATGCCGCCTTCACTTTTGTATCCAGGTTAAAATGGCCGTAAATTTTGGTAAGGGTGGTGCGGGCGTTGGCATCAAAATCCCAAAGGGTATGGTCAAGATCAAAGAAAAGATGTTGGTATTTGTTCATAACTGCTGCTTCTACAAATAACTTTGTACAAAAGTTTATTTAAAAATTGCAAATTACATCAAGTCTGTGTAAATATGGTAAATCAACATCAACAAGCGGAAGATACCACAGTAATAATAACCGGTGGCAGTAAGGGAATAGGAAAAGCCATTGCTCAAAAATTTGCTGCAGAAGGAAAAACTATTTTGCTCTGCGCAAGAAACGAAGCCAATTTATTGCATACTGCACAGGAGATAAGCAGCCAGCACACTACAGCCAGCATTAAAACCTTTGCCGCCGATTTGTCTGATAAAAGCCAGGCAACTGCTTTTGGCCACTGGTGCCTGCAACACGGAACTCCGGGTATTTTAGTAAATAATGCTGGGCTATACATGCCCGGCAATATATACAACGAACCGGAGGACCATCTTGAAATGATGATGAACAGTAATTTTTTTAGTGCTTACCATCTTACCCGTAAACTTTTACCCGCCATGATAAAAAACGGGAGCGGTCATATTTTTAATATTTGTTCTATTGCATCACTGCAGGCTTACGAGGGTGGGGGCAGTTACAGTATAAGCAAATTTGCACTGGATGGTTTTAGCCAGAACCTGCGGCATGAACTTAAACAAACCGGTATAAAAGTTACCGCCGTTTTTCCCGGAGCAGTAATGACGGATAGCTGGGGCAGCTTTGATAACAGCAACAAAAGAATAATGGAAGCAGATGATGTGGCTGTCATGGTATTGGCTGCTACAAAACTATCGCCACAGGCGGTTGTAGAACAAATTGTGATGAGACCACAACTGGGTGACTTATAATTAAGCGTTAATTTTATCTATTCACAAATTGTTATAGGAAAGAGCGGTGGCTATTTTTTACTTTTGCCCTATAGAGCAACCTGGTATGCATATAATTTTAAAAAAAATCTTCCTGCTGTGTTTTGTATTTGGGGCAATGCTTTGTACAGCCCTGGCCCAGCCAAAATTTTCTGCTGAAATAAGCCCGCCCCAGGTTAATAAAGATGAATATGTTACATTAAGGCTTGTTATTGAAAACGCCACCGATATTAAAAATATAACGCCTCCTTCATTTAAAGATTTTTTACTGGTAAGCGGCCCCAACCAGGAGAGCGGTATGAGTAATGTAAACGGGGTAGTTAATCAGTACATTGCTGTAAGTTATATTCTTCAGCCCCGCCACTCCGGTAAAATAATTTTACCCGCAGCAATGGCCAGGATAAATGGTAAACAGTACAGCTCTGGCCCGTTAAAATTAATGGTAAATAATAAAACCGGTGCCGGTAACCAGGGCAATGCATCTGCCAGCCCATTTGCGGCAATAGATCCTTTTACAGCTTTGGTACCAAGGGAAGATTTTAGTGATTTTATTTTAAAAAAGGGAGAAGCAGTGCAGGATAAAGTAAATAAAAATATGACACTGAAACTGCAAACCAATAAAACCAGTTGTTATGTAGGAGAGCCCATATTGGCAGCATATAAATTATTTACAAGATTAAAAAGCGAAAGCAAGCTTACAAAAAATCCTTCGTTTAACGGCTTTTCGGTAATAGACCTGCAGCGCCCCGATGTAACAGATTATGCCAGGGAAAAATTAAACGGAAGAGAGTATAATGTTTATACCATACGCAAGGCACAGTTGTATGCCCTGCAGGATGGAACCATAGAACTGGAAAGTGCCGTACTGGAAAATAATATCCAGTTTTTAAAAGAAGATGCTACGGCATTGCAGGATAATGTAAATGGTTTTATAAACGGATTTTCTTTGGGTAAAGATGATGTAGTTACACAAACAGTGAGCCTTAGCAGCAAACCGGTAAGCATAACCGTAAAGGCTTTGCCCCTGGCCGGCAAGCCAGCATCTTTTAATGGCGCAGTAGGTAAGTTTAATATTTCAGCTACGCTGGAAAAAAATATTTTTACTACAGATGAAACGGGTAAACTAACACTGGTAATTAGTGGTGCCGGAAACCTGCAACTGGTAACACCGCCCGATATTGTATGGCCACAGCAATTAGAAGCGTTTGAAGCAAAAGTTACAGACGAACTTATACAAACAGATGTGCCGGTAAGCGGCAGAAAAATATTTGACATTCCTTTTGCCGTGCAGGCAGCAGGCACGTACCAGGTGCCAGCCATAGAGTTCAGTTTTTTTGATCCTGCAACGGCATCGTATAAAATAATTACTACAAAACCTATAACTCTTAATGTACAAAAAGGATTAAACAAACCCATTGTTGTTGCCGGTAGTATTGTTAAAAAAGAGCCACCTTCTTTTGCAAAAAAAATGTTTACCCATCGTGGGTGGATTGTGGGTGCTATTGCCTTAATGATAGGGCTGGGTTTATTGTTTTGGATAATGCTGGATAGAAAAAAACAACAGCGGCCAACCCTTGACGTTACACCCGAAACTGTAAAAAAAGAAGAAGTGGCAGATTTTTTAAATGAGCCGGATGATATACCCCAGAACCCCCTGAGCTTATCTCTTAACTGTTTAAACAGCCCCGATTGCAACCAGTTTTATTCTTTATTAAACCAGGAGTTAAAAATTTTTCTTTCGCATAAATTTTTAATATCCCTGGCAGAACTTAATGCCAAAAAGATTTCGGGCGCCATGGATAAAGCGGGAATAGATAATGAAACAGCCCTGCAGGTGCAGCAACTGATGCAGGATATAGAATGGCAGCTATACACTCCTTTTGAAAGAAATGATGCCATGAGCCAGTTATACAGCCGTACGCAATCGCTTATTCAAATGGTGCATACTTACCACCTGGCTATTCGGTAAACTTATAACCCACTCCTCTTACCGAATGAAAATATTGCGGGTTGCGGCTGTCTTCTTCAAAATATTTTCTAAAGTTTAAAATAAAGTTATCAATGGTTCTGGTAGTAGGGTAAACATTGTAACCCCATACGGCCTGTAAAATTTTTTCACGGGTTACCACTTCATTTTTATTTTCTATAAGCAACTTTAAAAGCATTACTTCCCTTTTAGATAAAGGGATGCGTTCTTCATTTTTATTAAAACATTCCAGGGCTTTAAAATCTATTTTGTTAGTGCCAAAAACGTACAGTTCGGGCAGGGGTTGTTTAATGGCAATCTGTTCGCTTTTGCGGATGAGTTTGTTTACCCTAAGCAATAACTCCTCCAGGTTAAAAGGTTTGGTAAGATAATCATCGGCACCTTTTTTTAATCCTAAAACCCTGTCGGCACTGCTGTTACGGGCACTTAAAATAAGTATGGGTATTTCAGTATTGCTAAGCCTTATGGTTTCGCAAACACTAATGCCATCCAGTTCGGGCAGCATTACATCCAGTATAATAAGATCAAAATGCTCCTGGCTAAACTGGCGCAGGGCATCAGCCCCATCATAGCTGCCGGTTACTTCATACCCCTCCAGCTCCAGGTTTAGTTTTAATGCTTCCTGCAGGTTTTCTTCATCTTCTACCAGTAAAATGGAAAATATTTTTTGGGCCATAAATAAATTTAAGCATTGGCTGCTAAGTGCAGGGTAAAGATACTGCCGCCTGCCGGATTGTTGAGGATGAAAATACTGCCCCTATGATTTGATACAATTTTGCTGGTAATAAATAAACCCAGGCCGGTTCCTTTGGCTCTTTTGGTAGCTTCGTTGCCCATGCGGTAAAACTTTTCAAATACTTTTTTCTTTTCTGCATCTGTAATGCCCGGGCCATTATCTGTAACCTGTATTTGTGCTACTGCATTTTTTTGCTGCACATCAATAACTACAGGCGTATCCTTAGCGGAATATTTTAATGCATTTTCCAACAGGTTGTTTATGGCAATCTGCAGCAGCATAAAATCGCCGGTTACAAATATATCTTCTTCAATATTTTTTTGTATGATGCGCTGCGGATAGCGTGCTATAAAATCATCTGCGCAGCTATTGGCAAGTTTACCAAAATCCAGTTCTTCTTTTTCTGTACGGTAACCACCCGCTTCTATCTGCGATGAAATGAGCATATTATTGCAAAGAGCATCCAGCCGGTTTGTTTCCTGCAGGGTGTTGTGCAAAAGGCGTTGCTGCTGCACTTCATCCAGTTTTCTTTTTTGAATGGTTTCCAGGTTAAGCTTGGCTACGGCAATAGGTGTTTTTAATTCATGAGTTACCGCCATCATAAAATGCTGTTGCTCGTTACTTATCTTTAACTGGCGTTTTACCGCCTTATAAAAAAAAATGGCACCAGCAATTATCACAAGCAAAAATGTGGTGCCTTCGCCTGCATATTGTTTTATTTTTCTCTGCCGGTCATTTTCAATTTTTTCAACTTCTGTTTTATTTGCTGCGTTGTTTTCCAACAATATTTCTTTTCTCCATTCACTCATCAAACTATTTTGATTATTAAGAGTAATGAACCAGAAAATTAAGGCAGCAACAATATAAGCCAGCAATATCCAGTAGATAAAAAAAATACTTTGAATTCTTTTTGGTTTTAGCCGCATGGTCAAAAAAGTTTAAAGGGTTTCAGGGGTTTAAAAGGTTTCAAAGGTTCAACGTTCAAAAGTTCAACGTTCAAAAGTTCAACGTTCAAAAGGTTTAGCGATAAAGAGTTTCAGGAATGAATTAAATAAAAAATCAATTAAAAATAAGATTTTCGAACCTAATCAAAACCTATTGAACCTCTTGAACCTTTGAAACCTCTTGAACCTTCCACTTAGTTTCGTTTATCCAACCCCCAGGATAATTTATTACGCAGTGTTTGTAAAAAATTATTTTCATTAAGGCGTATCAGGTTAATACCAAAATCTTCTTTTTTTACAGCCAGTTGAATTTCTTTTGACACCAGTTCTCTGCGGCTATCCATACTGCATATAAAACTATCTGTACGGCCTTCTACCTCAAAAGACACAATATTATTATCGGGCACAATGATGGGGCGTATGTTAAGGTTATGTGGCGATACCGGTGTAATAACAAAACTTGCACTGTCTGGAAAAACAACCGGTCCGTTGCAGCTAAGCGAATATCCGGTAGAACCTGTGGGTGTAGAAACGATTAAACCATCGGCCCAGTATGTATTTAAAAATTCTCCGTTAAGGTAGGTATGTATTTTTATCATGGGCGATGTATCACTTTTGTGCAGCGTAAATTCGTTAAGGGCATAAGGTACATCTGCAAATACGGGCATATTGGCATCAAGATGCAGCAGGGTTCTTTTATCTAAAACATATTTCCGGTCTACCAGTGCTTCAATGGCAGCCTTAATATCTTCTTTGCCAATATTGGCCAAAAAGCCCAGCCGGCCGTAGTTTATGCCCAGTACCGGAATGCCGGAATCTTTTACCAGCGTTACGGTATCCAGCAAAGTACCATCGCCGCCAAGGCTGATAAGGCAATCAATACTGCTGTCTAAATCGTCGCTGCTGTTAAAAGTAGAATATTTTCCATCCAGCTCTATGGCGCTGTAAAACTGGTTAAAAAAATCCTGGTAAAAAACCGGTTCTGCATTGTGCTTTAAGAGTTCACTTAAAAGTAATTGTATATCCTGCAGTTGATTGTTTTCTATACCCCGGCTGTAAATAGCTATTCTCATGTATGGCTGTACAGGCTTTTAAAAACCACCTTTACCGTGTAAAAATAATCCCTTTTGTCCTAATTGATTAAAACTGTATTCCAGTTTAATATTAATATCGTAAAGGGTGAGGATATCCAGGCCAAAACCACCCGTGTACAAAAGACGGTTTCCGAGGTTGGTATCAAAGGCGGTTTTGTTATAACTATATCCGGCATCGGCAAAAGTTTTTGCAAAAATGCTGATGGGTATTTTGGATGCAATTTTATTTTTAAGAGGCAGCGGAATATTAAACGCAATTATTTTTTTCTTTAAAGTATATTTTGCTAAAAAAGTAGCCACACCATCAATCACATAATTTTCCATGCCACGCAGGTATAACTGCCCATATCCCAGGGCCCGCTGGTTTATGTACGCCTGTTTAAATGGTGCTT
>JAYVGA010000277.1:0-5787 GCA_043772635.1 Chitinophagaceae bacterium | reverse complement strand
AATACTGCATTAAACAATTATAGAAACAGTATTATTATTAATAAACCAAGGTCTATGATGGCTATCATTTTAAATGCCATGAAAGAGCCGCCCTATCCTTCCAAAGTGCCTGTAACCCGCCAAGACTCTGTAGATAATTATCAATATTACAAATCCCACTACTGGGATGGTATTTCGTTTATGGATGATTGCGTGGTGCGCACACCTTTTTTTGCAGGTAAACTGCAGCGCTATTACAGGGATGTAATTACACAGGAACCCGACAGTATAATTAAAGACGCAGATTATAAATTACTGCTGGCACGCAGCAGCCCGGAAATGTATAAGTATTTACTTAACTGGCTTACGGACGAATACCTGAATCCAAAATACATGGGGCAGGATGCCATTTTTGTGCATCTGTTTGAAAAGTACCATAGCAAGGGATTAACCTCATGGCTTAATGAAAAACAAATGGAAGCCATTACCCGCAGGGCTTATATGGTAATGGCTAACCTGGTGGGACAAAAAGCAGCCAATCTTGAGCTGGCAGATACTGCGGGCAAAGTTGCTGCGTTATATGATGTAGCTGCAGATTTTACTGTGGTTATATTCTGGGATCCAAACTGCGGGCATTGCAAAGATGAAGTGCCCCGGGCAGATTCTTTTTACCGGGCAAACTGGAAGGCTAAAAATGTAAAGATGTATGCCGTGATGACGGAATATGATAAAGAAGGATGGATAAAATTTATTAATACACATGATCTAAAAGAATGGACACATGTGCACCAGACTTTGCAGATGGTTAAAGCAGATACAGAAGCACAGAAACCATCCTTTAAGCAATTATATGATATTACCCAAACCCCTACTTTATATTTGCTTGATAAAGAAAAAAGAATTGTAGGAAAAAAACTCACGCTGCAGCAGTTAAACGATTTGCTGCAGGTAAAGCTGAGCGCTTCCGCTAAATAATAGCCAGATAAAATGTATTTACCAAAACTGTAGTGCAAAAAATATAACCCAAAATAACCATACATAATAATGAAAAAATTATACCTGATGTTGTTAATTGTGCTGGCTAACAGTACTGCATGGGCGCAAACATTTATTACCTATGGCAACAACACTATTTCTAAACAGGAATTTTTAAAAGCCTATAATAAAAATAAAACTGAAGTAGCGGATAAAGAAAAATCCTTAAGAGAATATGTGGACCTGTACAGCAATTTTAAATTAAAAGTAAAAGCTGCCGAAGAGCTGCGGCTGGATACGCTAACGCAGATACAATACGATATCCGCAACTTCCGTGACCAGGTAATTGAAAATTACATGAACGATGAAAAAGGCTTAGAGCGGCTTACCAGCGAGGCTTTTACCAGGGCGCAAAAAGATTTAAAAGTGCTTCATATTTCGGCCCAGGTGGCTGCATCTGCTACACCCGATGATACCATTAAAGTTTATAATGCCATCATTGCTTTATACAATTCTTTAAAAAATAATGGTGCTGATAATGATGCATTGCTGCAAAAAGCTACAGAAAATACAGGCATAATAAAACTGGCCGACTTAGGATTTATTACAGCATTTACTTTGCCTTACGTTTATGAAAATATTATTTATGGTTTAAAAACAGGCGAAATAAGCAAACCCTACCGCAGCAAAAATGCCTGGCATATTTTTAAAGTTATGCAGGAGCGGCCCAGCGCCGGCCGGTGGAGAATAGCCCAGGTTCTGGTGGCTGTAGCACCAGATGCCAATGAAATGGCTAAAGCCGATGCACAAAAAAAAGCCAGCGAAATATATACCCTGCTTAAAAAGGGTGATAGTTTTGCTGATGCTGCAAAAATATACAGCGATGATAAACTCTCTTATTTAAATGGAGGAGAATTAACAGAGTTTGGTACCGGTGCTTATACCGCAGATTTTGAAAAAGAAGTGTTTAAACTAAAAACAGATGGAGATATAAGCCAGCCTTTTTTAACTGCCTTTGGATATCATATCATTAAAAGAATGGGTTTCAATCCTACACCCACCACCCAGACAGATGAGGCGTTTATGTTTGATCTTAAACAAAAAGTGATGAGAGATAGCAGGGTGAATGAAGAAAAAGAAAAATATACAAAAGATATAGTAGCTAAAGTAGGCGCTAAAAAATTAAACACCGTAAAAGAGGTCGATCTTTTTAGATATGCTGACAGTCTGATGAGAAACCCGGCTGCTGAACAGACAAAAGTTTTTCCTGTAAGTAATAAAAAGATATTGCGTGTTAAAAATGAAGAGTTTAAAGGCAGTGACTGGCTGGCTTTTGTAAGAGAATATAAAACTAATTTTTCTGAGTATAAAGGCGAAAGCAATAAGCAGCTTTGGGAAAAATTTGTACAGGTATCGGCACTTAATTATTATAAAAAACACCTGGAAGAATATAACCCCGATTTTAAATTTCAGATGCAGGAATTTAAAGAAGGTAATATGCTGTTTGAAATAATGGAACGCAATGTATGGGGCAAGGCCATAAACGATAGCATGGGTCTGCTTAACCATTACAATGCACATAAAACAAATTTTAAATGGGCCGAAAGCGCAGATGTATTAATATTTAACTGCACTACTGCAAAAGCTGCAGAAGAAGCAATGACGGCTTTAAAGAAAGGGAAAAACTGGCGAGCCATAGCAGATGAACAGGGTGCAGCCCTGCAGGCAGATAGTGGCCGTTATGAAATTAGCCAGATCATTGGTGCCAACTATGCTTCAAACCCGGTAAGGGGTGCTTATACCGCTATTGTTACCAATGTTGATGGCTCGGCCACTTTTGTAAAATATGTAAATATTTATGCAGCCAACCAGCAACGTAGTTTTGAAGAAGCAAGAGGACTTGTAATAAACGAATACCAACAGTTGCTGGAACAGCAATGGCTTACCGAATTAAAGAAAAAATACCCGGTAAGGGTAAACGGCAATATGATTAAGGAAATGTTTTAGGTGTAAGATAAACATATTATAAAAAACCTGCCTGAATCTAATGGCAGGTTTTTTGCGTTTATGCCACAATGTTATACCAACATTAAAATTTTGCTGTATAACCATTTACCTCTTTTATAACTTAAAAAACACTATGAAAAAAGTATTGAGCTTAACAATGATTTTAACCGCAATGGCAGGCGTTGCCCATGCACAGTTATTTTATGCACAGGGTGGTTTAAACCTGGCAAACATCAGCAATACCAGTAATGGCGGCACTGAAGACAATGCCGTACTGGCCAGTTTTAATACCGGGCTGATGAGCCGTTTTGGAATATCAGAAACCATAGACCTTGAATCGGGGCTGCTGCTTACCGGAAAAGGTGCCAAGGCAGAAACATATTTTAATGGAGGCAGTGATTATGTAAAAGCGAAATTTAATCCGCTGTATGTAGAAATTCCTTTAAATGTTGTGGTAAATATTCCCCTTGCTAAAAGCACAAAAATATTTTTAAATGGAGGACCCTATGCAGCCATCGGTGTTGGTGGAAAATCTAAAATGGACACTAAACTTGGCGTACTCACTTCTTCATCCGAAAGTAATATAAAATTCAGCAATGACGATCCGTTTACTTCGGCCCAGGAAGATGCAGCTTATGATAAATTAAAAAGATTTGATTTTGGTTTAAACTTTGGTGCCGGTCTTGATCTGGATAAAATATTATTAAAAGTAAATTATGGTTTGGGCCTTACTAAAATTGGCTGTACCCAAAGTGATAATAATGCGGACGATAAAAATAAATACAGGGTACTTAGTGTTTCTGTTGGTATTCCTTTGAGCAGATAATTACACGCAGAGAAGCAGAGGCTTTAGAAAAAAATTACCTGAAAAAATAATTGTTGCACGCAGAGAAGCATAGACCACAGAAAAGAAATGGTTGGTCTCTGCTTTTCTGTATTCAATTAAAAGCATTTTTTAGAATCTTACCTTTAATTTGTTTTAATGGAAGACACCCCACTACATATTAAACAATTGCAATTAAAGATTTGGCTGGATAAAACACCTGCTAGCGCTTAAAACAATTTTTACAGGATAACGATGCGTTGCATAAGTTTTGTGCAAAAACTACAATGGTAAATGCTAAAGCTGATAATAAACCACAAATAAATCTGGTATTAAAGTATAAAGAAAATTGCCTGGTAAAGATTATCATTTTCCGATACGTTACAATATCATACCCGAAATATACATCAGCTTACAGCAGTTCTCTCACCACATCACAAATAAGCTTTGGCCGGCCCAGTGTATAATAATGCAATACCGGCACACCGGCTTTGTATAAATCTTTAGATTGAGCCAGCAGCCACTCTGTACCTATCTTTTCTACATCTTCATCGGTTTTGCATTTCATTATTTCGTTGCTTAAAGCCGCAGGAATATCTATATGAAAAACCTTGGGTAAAAGGGTTAATTGTTTTATAGTGTATATGGGTTTTAATCCCGGAATAATGGGAACCGTAATACCAATTTCCCGGCAGGCATTTACAAATGCAAAATATTTACTGTTGTCAAAAAACATCTGGGTTACTATATAATCTGCACCGGCATCTGTTTTTTGTTTAAGGTAGGCAAGATCGCTGTCCATATTGGGCGCTTCAAAATGTTTTTCCGGATAGCCTGCCACGCCAATACAAAATTTTGTTTTGGTGGTGTTTTTTAATTCTTCTTCAATGTACACTCCGGCGTTTAAATTGGTTACCTGTTTTAAAAGATCAATTGCGTATTGATGGCCTCCTGGTTCGGGCTCAAAACTGGCTTCATTTTTTGCGGCATCGCCACGCAGTACAAGTACATTATCAATGCCAAGATAATTTAGATTTATTAATGCATCTTCTGTTTCGTTAATACCAAAACCGCCACAAATAAGGTGCGGCACGGTATCTACATTATACTTGTTCATAATAGAGGCGCAGATAGATTCTGTACCTGGTCTTTTTCTTACTACTACTTTTTCAAAAGTACCATCTGTTTTTTTCTTAAAAACATGCTCGCTCCTGTGATAGGTAACGTTAATAAACGCTGGGTTAAACTCCATGAGCGGATCAAGATGATTGTACAAAGACTGTATCCCTTTTCCTTTTAGCGGAGGTAAAATTTCAAAAGAAATAAGCGGTTGGGTTGCCTGGTTAATGTGTTCTATTACTTTCATTTATTTATAAAATATGTGCAAACATAGTTAAGGAAATATACACAAACAAAAGATGTACAACCTTTACTGCCCAACCTTACTAAAAATTGATACCGATGCATATGCCCGATCTTACCCCTGCCCATGGGCCTTTAAAATTTATGGCAGCGCCGTTAGCATCTACGGTATAGGTAAATTTTGTAAGCGGTATATCCAGGCCACTCAGCTCGTCTCTGAGGGCCTGCTGCTCCGTAGGGGTTAGTGTTTTTTTACCACTTATATCTCCGTTAGCTTTTCCGTAATGAGGTCCCACAATCCACCAGTCTAAAAATAAGCTTTCGCTCAGCTTCCACTGGGCACCCAGCATAAGGCCGCCCGTAAAGCTGTTAACATCGCCCGATAGCGAGATGTTTTTAGTAGTTCCATTATCATCATATTCATACAGCAGTTGGGCAGTGTACTTAGCAACACTTGCAAAAGGCGCCAGGTAAAAACCATGGAAAGCTCCTTTTTTACCGAGGTAAAATCTTACCTCGGGCATAAAAGCCATATTACCTATTTTAAGATTATTTAACTGGCGTTCTGTTTCAGGATCATCTGCCACTTTAATAAAAGTGTTCTTTAAAGGAATGCTGCCCTTGGGCATAAAACGGAAGTT
>JAYVGA010000276.1:0-13523 GCA_043772635.1 Chitinophagaceae bacterium | reverse complement strand
GGCACGCTCAGCACATTTGTGCCGCAGTATAATGGCAATATAAGCTGCACCCTCTGGAAAAGCGAGGGCGACCAGCAGAAACGCAAATATGATTTTACTTACGATGCAGTAAACCGGCTTACCGGTGCAAACTTTAACCAGTACGTACTTGGCAGCGGTACAGGTGCCACCGCAGTATTTGATAAAACTGCGCAGGTAGATTTTAGTGTAAGCAACTTAACCTTTGATGCCAATGGCAATATAAAAACCATGAACCAAATGGGGTTAAAATTGAATACATCTTCACTTATAGATCAACTGGCATATACCTACCAGGCCAACAGCAATAGGCTTGTTACAGTAGCAGATGCAGTAGTAGCGCCAGATAATGGCAAGCTGGGCGATTTTAAGGATGGTGCAAATGGCACAGGCACCGATTACAATTATGATGTAAATGGCAACCTTGCTGTAGATAATAATAAAGGTATAAGCGTAATTACCTACAACCATTTAAATTTACCCATTATAATAACTATACCGGGCAAAGGCAGTATAGCTTACACCTACGATGCTGCAGGCAACAAACTAAAAAAGCAAACTATAGAAGGCCCAACAACTGCCAATGGTAACAAAACCATAACCACCACCACTGCCTATATTGCCGGCATAGTTTACGAAAGCAAAACCATAGCACCTACAGATGCAGCAAGGCCCGACTACACAGACAAACTGCAGTTTATCCCCCACGAAGAAGGCAGGATAAGATTTAAACCCGCCACCACACTGCCCGCATCTTTTGCTTACGACTATATGCTAAAAGATCATCTCGGAAATGTACGCATGGTGCTTACAGAAGAAGTACAAACAAATATTTACCCCGCAGCTACAATAGAAGGTACTTACAGCGCCGCAGGAACAGCGCAGGCAAACAGTATGATAAATACAGAAAAACAATTTTATAATATAGACAATACAAAAGTTATTGCCGAAACATCTATACCCTCCTGGCCCACAGAAACTGCAGCCAATACAAAATTATATTACAACCACAATGGCAACCCACCAACAAACATTAATTACCCTGCAGCATGCACACCTGTGCAAACAGATGGCAGCACAAAACTTTATAAACTAAACGCCACCACCAATAAAACCGGCCTGGAGTTTATGATAAAAGTAATGGCCGGCGATAAGATAGATATTTTTGGAAAATCTTATTTTTTAAATACAGCTTCAATAACCAATACAAATTCTACTACGCTGGATGTATTGGGTTTAATGACCAACCTGCTGCTCTCCCCCGCCAATGCAGCCACGGGTAAAGGAATAAATGCAGCTACATTAAATACTATAAATGCAGGAGCAATACCCAGTAGTTTTTTTAGAGGAAACAATAATGAATCTGCTACCACCATACCCAAAGCATACATAAATTATATTTTTCTTGATGAGCAGTTTAAATATGCAGGCGGCAATGCCAGCAGGGTGGGCAGCAGCAGCACAGTAAAAGATCATTGGTATTTAGATGCACAATTACAAAATATCCCCGTTCCTAAAAATGGGTATATATTTGTTTATGTAAGTAACGAAAGTAACTTAGATGTGTTCTTTGATAACTTGCAGGTGATACATAAACCTGGGCCTATTTTGGAGGAGACACATTATTATCCGTTCGGCTTGACAATGGCGGGAATATCTTCAAGGGCTGCTGGTGGTTTAGAGAATAAAAGGAAATGGAACAAAGGTTCTGAGTTAGAAAGCAAAGAGTTTAGTGATGGAAGCGGATTAGAATTATACTCTACATTTTATAGAAGTCTTGACCCACAGTTAGGAAGGTTCTGGCAGATAGACCCAAGACCAAATTATGATGAAAGCTTGTATGCTGCAATGGGTAATAACCCCATTTCCAATACGGACTTTCTTGGTGATAGCATTGCACCAGGAAGGACAAAAGGAATGAACTTTTTTGTTACGGCAAATAAAGCCTTACGTAAACAAGATATTCAAGACCACAGACCAACAAAAGGAATTTTAAAAGGAGTAAGAGCCTTTTTTAGCAGTGCCTATGCTGTTGATAATTTAAAGGCAAGAGTAAAATCAGTACTTAGCCTTGGTACTATGAAAGTTATTAGTGCAGGTAATGCTAAAGAAGCTACAGACAAAATCATTAATAAGTTAGGAGATAATGGTTACGTCAAAAATCTGACAATAGATTACCATGCTGATAATTTTGGACCGGATGCTCCACCTGGAAGCCCTACAACATTATCAAGTAGTACTACTGAACTTAGTCGCTTGGCAGGAGGATATGCGGGAACAGGCACCACTGCATATTTAGGAAACTGCTGGGCTGGAGGCAACCCTAATGTGGGTAGCGGCCAACTTGATTATACGGGAATGATAAGTGGAGCTCTTGATGGAGCTACAGTATATGGCAATCAAGCGGCGGCAAGTTCTATCTCATTTGCATTATCCAGTCATTTTATTGGGGTTGTTCCGCTACCATACGGAAAGTCACCTGGAAATCGGGCAGCTGTAGGTACACATACCGTTACTGGCAGAGACCCAACAACAGGGGCTTCAAGCACACGAACGACAACAAATATGGTTCGTATAGCCAACTCTGGCGCAATTGAAGAAGATTATTAATAAAATGTAATTATGAAATGTTCAATTTTAATATTAGTGGTTATACTCTTTGCATCTTGCAGCAGTGGGCAAAAGCTACTTGAAAGAACTACTTCTGATAATGGAAAAATTGTTGTTCAAAAGGAGTTCTTTAGTGGCATTCACTATCTCTATATTGAGAAAAAAATCAGGAAAAAATTACAATACTCAATTATTTACGATTGCGAATGTAGAAGTCCAAATAAAATTGCTTTACATAAAACAGTTATGCTAAGTAATGGAAAAAATACTTCTTGGACATCTGTAACAGATACAATCGGGCAACCAAAATTGTTTAAAGATATAATTGACGAAAAAAGATTAGCAGTCCCGGTTGAATTTTTACCTATCACACAAGAAGAAATAAGTTTGTTGGAAGAAGCGCTTAGCAAAGTTGATAAGGCATGTTGCAAAAATCCAGATAAGCCTGTCAGTAAGATTATAGGATATGTAAGAGTAAAATTAAATTAATCACAAAACCCCTCACGGGGTTTTTTGTTTTATTGTGCGATAAGTTGGGAAAGATTATCCTTCATTTTTTATTGGAGATAGCCAGGTCAATTACTTTAAAGATGGCTTGTTGTTCATCTTTACCGAGAGCATCCACCATAGAAATTTTTTCCATCAGTGTTCTGTTTTTAGAGTTCACTTCTTTAAAAAGTTCATCAGCCCTGAACAGTTCTGTAAGTTCAACACCGAGAGCTTTAGCCATACGAACCACCGCAGAAAATGAAGGGTCGGTTTTACCGCCTTCAATGCGGCTGTATTGTGCTGTATCCATCTTACAGGAAAGTGCGACCTCTTTTTGTGATAAGCCTTTGGCTTCCCTTACTTTTTTAAGTGCTTTAGCTAAGTCCATAATTATTGCTTGATTACACTACAAATCTACTGATATAAGCCTTTTAGTACAATTGCTGAAAAGCAATATTAAAATATAATTGTGTAATTATACATTTTACTTATTTTTGTTCTCCGCCTTGGTACGTGTCTCCGCCTTGGTACGTGTCCGGTGCCGCCTCAGAGCCGCCAAGGTTCGTGTCTCACGAACCTTATCTCCGCACAATGTAAGCGGCAGCAAAATAAAAAACCTGAACCACAACCCACGAATAAAATACCGGTATCTAAAAAGTGATTAGCTTTATCGCAAACAAAAAATAAGTGCATGGATAAAGATATATTTACCATCAAACGAAAGAATTATATAGAAATGGGAGAAATATTTTTCTGGACAGCTACCATAAATAAATGGCAGCGATTATTAATGAATGATGCGTACAAAAATGTTATCATTAACTCCTTAACTTATTTGAGCGATGCCGGAAAAATAGATGTATTCGGTTTTGTTATCATGCCAAATCATATTCATTTAATATGGAGGATAAATGAAATGAATGGTAAAGAAACTTCACAAGGTTCATTTTTAAAGTATACAGCCCATGAGTTTAAAAAAATGTTGAAAACCGATAAAGAAAACAGCCTGGCTTCTTATGCCGTAAAAGCACATAATAAAGAATATGAATTTTGGCAGAGAGATTCTTTGGCAGTTCATTTGTTTACCAGGGAGGTAGCATATCAAAAATTAGATTACACGCATTATAATCCCTGTACAGAATATTGGCAACTGGCTAAAGACCCATGTGATTATTTGTTTTCATCTGCAAGATTTTATGAAATGGGCGAAAAGAATTATGCCTTTTTAAAAGATTTAAGAGAAGAGTTTTGAAGGAAAAAAATGTAACTGAATTTTCATAAGCAATTGTATTATAAAAGAAGGAGGAGACTAAAAAGTGTAACAACTTTAAAATATTCGGCAATTGGTTCGTGAGACACGAACCAAGGCTGAGATAGGGAAAAACAAAGTAACGAGTTTAGCGATGGAAGCGGCTTGGAGCAGTATGACCTTGGGGCAAGATTTTACGACCCACAGATAGGTAGATTCAACTCTGTAGACCCACTTGCAGAATATATGCGAAGGTGGAGTCCTTACCAATATGGTTTTGATAATCCAATTCGTTTTGCTGATGGTAATGGAATGGTGCCCGGTGATTCCACACAGAAGGACGAGCCAACACCTGGAAGCAAATTAGAAGAAGTAAAAACATTAGATGAGGTAATAGTTACATCAAGTAAGAAAAAATCTTCAAGTAGTTGGTTTCATAATACACTTGATATAATTGGAATATTTGACCCTTTTGGAATTGCAGATGGGATAAATGCTGTTTCTTATTTAATACAAGGCGATTATAAAAATGCAGCATTAAGTGCAATTGGAATTTTGCCATTTGGTGATTTAGCGAAGGGTTTAAAATATTTTGATGAGGCGGAGGAGTTGGTAGAAGGAGTTGTAAAGTATGAAGATGAAGTAGAAGAAATCGTATACCGTGGCTTATCTGAAATTGATGCTGCTGCAATTAAAAAAGGAGAAGGACTCGTTGCACGTAACCCCAGTGCGACAAACTCTGTGATTAGCCATGTGGCAGGTAAAAAAGATACAAGATGGATATCAACAACTAAGAGTGAATCTATTGCTAAAAATAAATATGGTAAGAATGGTTACGTTACTATCAATTTGAAAAAAGTTAAGAGTGATAAAGTACGAATAGATAAGGGAATTAATAACGGTGGGCGAATGAGTAATTATGCGAAGAAAGATAAAGAAATTTTAATAGAAAAAGCTATTCCAAGGGATGCAATAAAATCAATACACTTTTAAATATGATTATAGATTATTCAATAATAAAAGATAGTTGGGGCGAAGATGGGTTTTTAGGTAAATTAAGAGAAGGTATTTTTGATAAAGATTCATACAATATATTGTGTGAAGCATTAGAGAGATTACAGCCTGTAAATTATAATTATTTTGAAAGAGATTTTGTAAGTGTAGTTTGGTTTATCCCAATATTTATGAATAGGCAAAAAGAATACATAAGCAATTTTTCTTCTGAAGAATATGATAAGTTAAGAGAAAATATAGAAGAATTGATAGCAGGTATTTTTGGCTATCCTTAATAATAATTTATTTCAATAAAATTTAGATGAAAACATTAGTAATATTATTATGTTTATACAATAACAATCTGTTTTGCCAGCCGTCACAAATTAATCAATTAGCTTTATCACAAGTAGTAACAGCACAAGCTAATCAGATGGGAAATTTGTATAAGTCTGGAGATTACAAAGGATATGTAAAGTATATTCATCCTGCTATAATAAAAGCGGCGGGAGGTGAAACCAAGATGATAGAGTTATTGAATGCACAAGATGCACAAATAAAAAACAAGGGGATTGTAATAAACGGCATTGTTTTTAACCCCCCTTCGGAAATAATAAAAAGTAAAAATGAATTGCAGTGTACTATCTCACAACATACAGAACTAAAGCCAGTAAAAGGAAGGGTTATAACTTATACGACATTAATAGCCATCTCAACAGATAACGGAAAGAACTGGAAGTTTATAGATACCTCAAATAAAGATATTGCACAAGTAAGAAAAACGTTTCCAAATCTTAGCAACAAAATCACATTGCCGCCAAAGCAAAAGCCAACAGTTTATCCGATATAATATTAACAGATTCCCGTGGGTAGTGTAACAAAGTTGTTGTTATTTTTTGAAACCCTTATAAATACTGATATCTAAAAGAAAGGAATTTAATTTTTATAGAAACATCGGGCAGGCCTGCTAATACCGAGACAAAAATATTTATAGTAAATAGGTTTTATGTAGAGTAACAAAGAGAATTTCAGAAAACAAAATAATATTTTGGTAAAAAGCTAAGGTGTTTTTTTTCGTGCCGCTGCAGGTAAGCAGCCGCCATTAGAGAGTTGCCGCCGTCTGGCTTCCAGCCAACGGCCAGCACACACTTCAAAAAAGAATAGTAAATAATCAGTTGCAGGAATAATGGATATACACAAAACGATTGCAAGTTCCCAATTCGCCGTTGGCTGGAATCTCCCTACCATAAAAACAGATGAGTTTTTGAGCTAACGAATGTGCCGTTAGTCATAAGCCAGACCGGCGGCAGGCAAGTACATACGGCGGCAAAAAAATTAAATACAACACCCTGGGCTTTGGTTATAAATTATTTTACACAAAATGCTAAACTGGTTTTGTATTATGCCACCGTTGTTAACGAAAAAACAGCACTCGCAGGTTTTACCCAGGATGTAAAAGATAATGTATTTACCTGCCGCCTTCAGTTCAGGTTTTAGCAGGTTGGTAACATTGGCTTAACACAGCCGTAACGGTAGCGTAACACTCCCTTCACTTTGGGGTAACATGTTGTTTGTCTATTTGCACAAATAAACAACACATGAGATTTTTTATTTTATTATATGCTTTGGTATCTTTTTCTTTTTGTGCGCTGGCACAAAAGGCCCGCCCGCCCGCCCGGGCCGGTACGGACGGGGATGACCTGGTTGGACGTGGCAAAGTAGAAGGCACTGTTGTGGATGGAAAAAACAACAAAAGAATTTCCGGAGTATCTGTACTGGTGGTAGAAACCAAAGGCACTGTAGCTACCAATGCCGATGGACAGTTTGTAATAACTTTAGATGCCGGAAAAAAATATTCTTTTAAAATTACTTCAGTAGGTTACCAGCCTAAACTGCTGGATGAAATAGAAGTAAAGGCAAATGAGGTAACCCATATAGAAATTACACTGGATGCTTCCACAAAAACAGAAGAGGAAGTAATTGTAAGATCATCTTCCCGAAAAGAAACTACCAATGCACTTATTGCTTATCAAAAAAACACAGCGGTTGTAGCACAGGTGGTAAGTGCAGAAGCCATCCGCAGATCTCCCGATAAAAACACAGGCGAAGTTTTAAAAAGAGTACCCGGCACATCGGTACAGGAAGGTAAATACCTCGTGGTGCGTGGCCTTGCAGACAGGTATAACCAGGCCATGCTGAACGGCGTATTAATGAGCAGTACCGAACCCGATAGAAAAACTTTCAGCTTCGATATACTCCCTGCTTCTATGATAGATAATATTATCATAAACAAAGCCTTTATTCCGGAGCTGCCGGGAGAGTGGGCTGGTGGCCTTATACAGGTAAATACCAAAGATGTGCCTGCCAAAAATTTCTTTAACCTGCAGGTGGGCACGGGTTTTAATACGCAAACAATTGGTAAAGATTTTTACAGCTATACCGGCAGCAGCACAGATTTTTTGGGTTATGATAATGGCTTAAGAGCATTGCCTGCAGGCATTCCTAAAAAAGCGGCCTTTGCCCAGCTGGATAATGCAGCAAAAACTGCTTATGCAAAATCATTTAAAAATATCTGGACATCCGAAAAAGAAAACTCAAACATTACTCCATCCATCAATCAAAGTTTTTTATTAAACGGGGGCTTTAATAAAAAACTGGGAGGCCAAAATAAACTGGCAGCCATTTTTGCTTTTAACTACAGCAGGAGTAATAAAAGAATAATTTTTCAAAACCAGGTAAACCTTTTTCAAAACAATGTGGCCAGCCTGAACTTTGATTATGATAATGTAAAATACAGTAAAGATGTTTTAGCAGGAGCACTGGCAAATATCACCCTGCAGTTGGGCAGTAGTCATAAAATATCATTCAAGAATATGCTGAATGTAAATACTGCCAACTATAACACCCTTAGAACCGGAAAAGATTTTGAATCAAACTCTGCAGTGGGCGATAATATCCGTGCAAGCGAACTGGCTTTTAAAGCCAATACATTTTTTAATACACAGCTAACCGGCGAGCACAATTTTAAAAACCTAAACGCAAAGCTTCACTGGTTTGGCAGTTTTAATATTCTGGATCAGTACATCCCCGATCAGCGTCGTATTCAATACAACCAGGACGATCCTTTAAATCCTAACTCGCCTTACTCCCTGCTCATAGGCGCATCTAAATCATCACAAAAAAGTGGCAGCCGCTATTATGGTTTTCTCAACGATTATATTTATACAGCAGGTGGCGATATGAGCAAAAGTTTTACATGGAAAAGTTTAACCCAAACCTTAAAGGGAGGATATTTTTTCCAGGTAAAAGACAGGTTGTTCGATTCAAGACCCTTTGCCATTTATCTGCCATCAGATAATGCTGCGCTGCGCCATTTAAGTGCAGATAAAATATTTGCTCCGGAAAATTTTGGAAATGGCTTCGACAATAAATTAGCCTTTAACGAATTATCGGGCAGCAGTTACCGTTATATAGCCAACTCTATTTTAAATGCAGGCTTTCTGCAGTTAGACAACCAGTTTACCGAAAGAATCAGAGCAGTGTGGGGTTTGCGGATAGAAAATTTTGACCAGGTAGTGGGCAGCATGGTAAAAACAGATTCCCGCCATGTGTATAGTAAGGTTACAGATTATTTGCCCGGAGTAAATCTTACTTATAAAATAAACAACAAAACCAATGTGCGCATATCAGGATCGCAAACCGTTGTCCGTCCTGAGTTCAGGGAGCTGAGCACCTTCCAGTTTTTTGATTTTGATTTGGGTGCCACCGTGGCCGGTAATACTGCTTTAAAAAGAACCAAGATTTCAAACTTTGATTTGCGTTACGAAATATATCCCGGTGCCGGAGAATTATTTACTGTAGGAGTATTTTACAAATATTTTAAACATCCTATTGAAGCTTATTTTAATGTGGGCGCCGGAGGCTCCAGTACTTACAACTTTATAAATGCAGATGAAGCCAATAGCTTTGGTGCAGAGGTGGAGTTTAGAAAAAAATTAGACTTTAACCCCAGGCTTAAAAATTTTACGGTGCAGGGAAATGTGTCTTATATCTACAACAGGGTTACCAGTGCATCTACCGATTTAAACAGGCCCATGCAGGGGCAAAGCCCTTACCTCTTAAATGCAGGCCTGCAGTATGATGTGGCCAAACAGGGCATTACCACTACGCTTTTATTTAACCAGATAGGCAGGCGCATTGTGTTTGTAGGCGGCAGCGATCAGCCACCCATCTGGGAAAACCCAAGACCTGTGCTGGATTTTCAGATAACTAAAAAAGTATTAAAAACCAAAGGCGAAGTAAAAATGAATATTGCGGATATCTTCAACAGGATGGCGGTATTTTATACAGATTTAAACAACAATAAAAAATACGATACCAAAACAGATGCATTTGCCATCCGCAGAAATTATGGTACCAATGTAAGTTTTTCTTTCAATTATAATTTTTAATAAAGACCAATAAAATCTACCATTTAAAAACAACAAAAAAACCATTATGAAAAAATTATTTCTCTACGGAATATTATTGGCTGCAACCGTTACCATTAGTTGCAGAAAAATAGAAGTAGATGGCAACACAACTGTAGTAACCCCTCCTGCAGGTGGTACCGAAAATACAATCCTGGAAGGAAGAATATCGGCAAACCTTACTTTAAAAACAGGTAATATTTATAAACTTCGTGGGTTGGTGTATGTTACCAATGGGGCTATTTTAACCATTGAGCCGGGAACTAAAATTGTAGGAGAAAATGGCCGCAATGGGGGATTGATTATTACACGTAGCTGCAAAATTATTGCAGATGGTACAGCAGATAAACCAATTGTGTTTACATCAGAAGCAGCTACACCTCAGCGTGGCGATTGGGCCGGTGTTGTTATATTGGGTAATGCTCCTACCAATGCATCTTTTAATGGTGTGCAGGGCATTGGAGAAATAGAAGGCGGTATAAATAACAGTGATGGACTGGGTTTGTACGGTACTCCATCTACACAGGGGCAAAACCCGGCAGACAACAGCGGCATTCTGCGTTATGTGCGCATTGAATATGCAGGCTATGCATTTTTACCCGATAAAGAAATTAACGGTTTAACTTTTGGTGGCGTGGGCAGCAATACTCTTGTAGATAATGTGCAGGTTTCTTATGCCAATGATGATTCTTTTGAGTTTTTTGGTGGCACGGTTAATTGTAAACATCTTATTTCTTTCCGCACACTGGATGATGATTTTGATACCGATAACGGCTACACCGGTAAAATACAATTTGGTATTGTGCTGAGAGATTCTGCTGTGGCAGATATTTCTAAATCGGAAGCTTTTGAAAGTGATAACGATGCTGCAGGCAGTTCTTTGCTGCCACAAACAGCTCCTGTGTTTTCTAATATTACGGTAATGGGGCCTAAAGCAACGCTGGCAAACAATGGCAATGGTTTATTCCTGTCTGCTGCACAAATAAGAAGAAATTCGAGCATGTCTTTGTTTAACTCTATCGTATTAGGATTTCCTGTCGGGATTTTTATAGATGCTACCAAAGGTGTTCCGGTAGATAATAATATACCCGGTTCATTGTTTATACAAAATACAATTATTGCAGGTTGTCCTGCTCCCCTTAAATATAGCATTGCAGGAAATGCCAACCTGCCCATTACTCCAAATACAACTGCCACCATTACCGATTGGTTTAATACCGCCGCTTATGGCAATGGTATTTTAAGTGCTGCAGCAGATGCAGGATTGATAGCACCTTTTAATTATACCGCTCCCGATTTTAATCCTTCTGCAACATCGGCTGCCATTGCGGGTGCAAGTTTTTCGCATGCAAAACTCACCACAGGGTTTAGCACGGTTGCCTACAAAGGTGCATGTGCACTGGGCGATACCTGGTGGAAGGGATGGACTAAATTTTAAATAAAAATATTACACTTTATGAAAACGGAGCAGCCTCTTTTGGGGCTGCTTTTTTTGGGGATAGAAAGTTTCAAAAGTTTAAGAGGTTTCAAAAGTTTAAGAGGTTTCGAAGGTTTATGAGTTGGAGATTGCATTTGTATAAAAATTATTTTTTCAATGATAGGCCAGCGATAAAATAATTTTTTTTAATTAATGATTAGATAATCTTTTTCTAAATGACGATGGAGAAAAAAATAATATCATCTTACATTTTCAATACACAAACACAGCAGTACCTTTTTCCTTAAGCGTAGCAAGTTTTAATTATGCCTTAACCAGCTTTATTCTTATTGCTGGTCTTTTTATTTTATGTAAATATTTATTGCTGCCTTATTACTTGCAGCAGATATCAAAATTGATCTGGAGATTTCGGTTTGGGATTTTTTATTTTGTTAATGCTTACAATGTACGGTGTTAAGGTTCGTGAGACACGAACCTTGGCGGTACCGGACACTTACCAAGGCGGGGCTGCAAAGCAAAAATTTCACTATTTTAACCCACAGCATTATTTTAGATATTTGTAATTTTCCTTACCGTTTTAAAATAATTTAAACCATTATAAATTATCAAGAATTTCTTTTACAGAAGCCCTTTGCCGGTAATCAGGATTAAAAAAGGCATATTTTATTTTTCCGTCTTTGCCAATAATGTAAGTGGCCGGCACAGGTAAATTTGCGCCATTGCTGCCATTGGCTTTTTCAAAATCAATACCGTAATTTTTGTACTGCTTAATTGTTTTATCATCTACTGCAAAATTTACTTTGTAGCTCTTCATTATTTTCATCTCTTTATCTTCCAGTATAGAGTAAGCAACTTTTGTTTTTTCAATTGTTTTTTTAATGTTCTCTGCCGTTTCTGGTGTAATGGTAACTACTGTAGCCCCTTTTGCTGTTATAAAAGATAGGGAATCGTTTAACTTGCTCAACTGTTTATTGCAGTAAGGGCACCATTGGCCACGGTAAAAAACCAACACTACATCTCCGTCTCTCACTAAATTTTTCAGTTGTATATTTTTACCGTTTTGATCAATAACATTAAAATCAGGGGCCGTATCGCCGGGTTTTAATCCCTCCGGATATTTTGTTTCCATTTGTGCAAACACCATTACAGTAATAAACAGAAAAGATAAAAGCGACATTAATTTTTTCATAATTTAATTTTTTTAGAAATTTTTTATTTTAAATAAACGTAAGCGGCTTACAATAAAAATGATTGACAAGTTTTTAAATGATTATCCGTTATTTGGTTCAGGTAAATAAAATATGTCAAAAGACCTCATCCCAACCCTTCTCCAAAGGAGAAGGAACTCGAAGATTTTAGCGAACAAATAGATACAAATGGCCATATCAATTTTCTTTATTGCCTCTAAACCAAATAACGGGTAGTTATTAAATTTTATTGATTAAAGTTATTCCATTTAAAATTTTTGTGTTCCATTTTTATTGCTATTTTTCAATAGCCCCATTAGGCAGGCCCTTATTGCTTTGTCGGGTATGGGGCAAACTTTGAAGCAGTTAATGCTTCTCCGGCTGTCCATACGGATGCGCCTAATAATAAAATATCTTTTGCAATAAACTGGCCAGGCATTGGCGAAAGATAGGGAAACCCATATCCCGGCTGCCATATACCAGGTGTGGAAAATGCAAAAGTTAATGTAATTAAAAACATGATTATTGCCCCAATACTGCCTATAGCCGAAGCTTTTGGCGAAATGGGTCTGCTGGCAATTAATATTGCCAGTATAATTTCAATAACCCCCAGTATCATTGAAAAACCCTGTACACTTGTGGCGCTATATGCCCAGGATAAAAAAGGGCTGTTCTCTACCAAAGGTTTAATGCCTTCTGCTTCGTAAGCAGTAAACTTCAGCATTCCAACCCATAACAGCACGATAGCAAGACCATACCGGATAATTCCTGCTCCTATGCCCTCAAGCTTTGTGGCTTTATGTGTGTCTGTATTATTGTTTATAGTAATCATCTGTAGTTTTTTTTGCAGCAAGTTAAGAAGCTGTTTGAGTTATTTTTCTGAGATTGTTTATATGGGCTATAATGCTCCCATTATGTATGCCGATTAAAGCCTGCCCGGCAGCGCCAGCAGACAAGGATTGTGACCCCTACACAGGCATAGGGGCAGGCACAACAATGATGCTATGAAAATCTTTCGCTGGTATTCCCGAAATTATCGGGACAAATCAAAATAAATAACTCAAACAGCT
>JAYVGA010000275.1:0-11269 GCA_043772635.1 Chitinophagaceae bacterium | reverse complement strand
GAAAACTTTTTGTTTTTATAATCTTGTTACTACCAGGTCGGTTTCAACTTTAGTATAATTGTTTATTTTATACACTGTAGTAATATTAGTGGCTTTGTTTGTAAGGGTAAAAGTAGTACCGGTTATCAGGTCATAATTTTCTGCATCTAACCTGTACAGTCTCGAAATATTTTTACCCTTTAATTTTTCAGAAAAAAGTACATTACCATTTTCTTCTTTTACAGTAACCAGGTAATCTGCAGTGCTGCTGTTGTTTATTACCAGCCTGAATGCAGGGAGGTCTTTAATTTTACCGGCATATTGCAATTCGGCGTGGGTACTGTCTTTTGTTTCTTCCCCGGCCAGTGTTACTGTACTAAAGGAAAGAGAAAATGCTGCGGTTAAAGTAATAACCATCATTTTAAAACTTTTCATAGCTGTTTTCATAAAACTTAATTTTTAGTTTAATAATAATTGTTCAATAAAAAAATGATATGACTGCAAACGATGAAGGCATTTAACCGAAAAGAAGTAAAGGAAAATTTTAATTTCCTGGTACGTTACAACAAACTCTGGATGGTTTGTTGGTTTGATAAAGTAAAACTAATGCAGGAAAATGCAGGAAAAAAGCCAACTAATTGCAGGTTTTAGCATCACAAACCTGCACATTAAAACTGCAAACCCTTGCTACTACCGGTTTTAAAAAATAAATATGATGATGGCCAAGCTCAATTTCTGGCTTTTTTATATGGATTCTTAATATTAAGTTAACAAAGCTGCTGTAAAATTATTTCTACCCTGTGTATTTATGTAAGTAAATAAATTGATGCATGTTTATTACAAATATTTTTTTAAAAGAAGAATGTTCACTTGCATAAACAATTACAATTACATTTTATACCCTTTGCTTTTTTATTTTCTTTGATGCTTTTGCACGTTTATTAAACTCAAGTGAAAGGCCTAACCAATAATCAAAATCTTTTTTTGATTTAATCCCTGCCTGGCTGATGTAACCATATCCTCTGTATGTTCTGCCTTTCATAATCATTGTTCTAAAATAGTTTTTCTCCGCAACTGTATCCTGTAATGCAGGGTCAAAGCGGCACATCATTTCATCACCACTTACACTCACACACATTTTTCCGTTTACCATAAATGTTAAACCCCGAAACATTTTTTTTTCTACTACATCAGGAAGATGTGCAAGTGCTTCCCTGATCCTGTTTGCAAGCTTTTCGTTATACGCCATAACAGCTTATTAATTGTTTTTAAAATTATACTAAAGTTAAGGTGTGAAAAAATATGGTAAGTAAATTAAGGGCCGGTTTGATAAAAGTATGCAGTAAAAAGTTGAAAAAGATTTGGATGACTTTTCTGGGATATGTTTTCTGTTTGCTACCTGCAATCACTTTTAAGCTTGTACTTTGACTAAAGTATTAAGCCAAACGTTTTAGCCTTGCTACAATTAATATTTGGGCAGCTTAGATATTCCCATTTTCCTGTAGGCATGTTGCTTAGTTTTTACTATTTTAGCTTACCATCTATAATCCATCTGTTATGCAAAAAGATTTAAGAAAATTGTTTAATACTCAATTTACCGAAGAAAAATACGGGCAGTATATGCAAAAAATAGAAGCCCTTCATCCCGGTGCACTTGATTTTAGGAATGCTGAAACACCCATATTTATACCCAAAGATTTTACCCAAAAAATGCTGACAGCATGTGATGATATTTTAGAACTGATAACTGCAGGTAATTTTAAAATACTCACCCAAAGAAGCATACCGCAAAATTTAAAAGTACCCGGCGAAGATGATCATCCGCAATGCCTGGTATTTGATTTTGGTATTTGTGAAAATAAAGAGGGCCGGCTGGAACCACAGTTGATAGAGATGCAGGGATTCCCTACCCTGTTTGCATTTCAGGCATATCACAGTGAGCTTACTGCAGCCTATGCCCATATGCCAGATACGCATTCGCCCTATCTTAACGGTTACGATAAGGAATCTTATGTGCAGCTATTAAAAGAAATAATTGTGGGCAATCATGCTGCGGAAAATGTAATACTGCTGGAGATTTTTCCGGAGAAACAAAAAACAAGAATTGATTTTTACTGTACCGAAAAATTACTGGGCATTAAAACCGTTTGCCTTACTAAACTGATTGCGGAGGGAGAGCAGTTGTTTTATATGAATGAAGGTATTAAAACTCCCATACACCGCATTTACAACCGCCTCATTTTTGATGACCTGCAGCAGCAGGAAGGTATTGAAAACACCATTGACCTTACCAAACAATATGCAGTAGAATGGGTACCGCACCCCAACTGGTTTTACCGCATAAGTAAATTTACTTTACCATTTATAGATAACCCTTACGTGCCCGAAACATTTTTTCTTAATGAAGTAACTATGCCACTGCCACTGGAAGAATATGTTTTAAAACCATTGTTTTCTTTTGCAGGTATGGGTGTGGTTATAGACGTAACCCAGGCAGATATAGATGCCATAAAAGATCCGGAAAACTGGATACTGCAGCGCAAAGTAAATTATGCATCGGTTATAGAAACTATGGATGAACCTGCAAAGGCAGAGATCCGTTTATTTTATTTTTGGAAACCCGGAGAAAAAAAACCGGTGGCCGTACACAATCTTAGCCGCCTTAGCAAAGGCAAAATGATAGGCACCCGCTACAACAAGGATAAAACATGGGTGGGTGGCACTGTTGCCTTTTTCGAAAAATTTTAGGAGGGCCACTAATTATACGGATTTTCACTAATGAAATGTTGTTATTTGTAGCAATTCGTAGCCAAAGAAATACCAGGTATTTTCAAAATACTGCTTTTAAAAATATACATATCTAAAGAACAATTATATGAAAAATGGAGACGCACGTTTTGATTTTTATTTAAATAAGGTACAAACTTTAATGGAGCAGGCTGCCAAAGAAAAAAATCCTGCCCTTTGGTTATATACAAACGATATACGCACGCCCATGTTTATGCTGGAAGGCTTGAGCAGGTTGTATGCAAATCTTCACAACAAAAAAAAATTTACCAAATTAAAAGAACATTTTAAATTGGTGGAAGATGGCATGGGCGCCGTAGACTACTATGATAATTATGCAAAAATATTTTTGGCGCATGCTACTGTACCCGTGCATATAAGAGAGTATATGCAGGCACAAACAAGAGAAAAAATTGAGCACTTAAATGAAGTGCTGGTAAACGAAGAATGGATTGGTAATGATGCAGTGCGCATAAAAAAAATAAGAAAAAAATTGCAGGAGGGAGAATGGTTGCAATCTAAAGATGAAGCTAAAGCAGTAAAGCTTTTTTATGAAGATGAAATTAAAGCAATAAAAAAATTTGTAAGGGAAGCAGGAGATAATTTTACCGAAATGGAAGCACAGGTACACGAGCTGAGAAGAGACCTGAGATGGCTGAGTATTTACCCACAGGCATTGCAGGGCATGATACAGCTTACCCACAGCGGCACCAGCGACCAAAGCGCTGAAAAATACCTGGTGCCTGAAATTGTACATTCAAAATACAATGTAATGCCCGATGCAGGAAACAATGACTGGTTTGTACTGTTTGATAAAAATTATTTTTATGCACTTAGCTGGATGATTGCAGAAACAGGAAAATTAAAAGATAAGGGCCTGCAGGTTTTTGCCGTTACAGAAGCACTGCAGCAAACTGAAGGAATGAATCATAACGACGCTTATCAAAAAGCATTTGAAATACTGGGCATTGCAAATGATTCCATTAATAAAATACTTTCCACCGCATCTCAAATTACAAGAGAGTTTATGAAAGAACAACATCTTGATAAAATGATTTACGGGCTGGGACATATATAAAAGAATCCCCTCATTAAAAGTGAGGAGCTACTCACCCAGTAAAAGTGAGGAGCTACCTACCGGCAGCAATCTTTTTTTCTTATAAAAATTGCTTTAAATATTTTCTTAAGAACCCCTCCTATCGTTTTTAGTGTAATAATCATGCTCTTTAAAATGCATTAAAAATATTGTATTCAAAGCGCAGCATTGCCCCACTGGAAGCCTTACGCTGCAGACCTTTAACTGCTGCAAATCTGTAACCAATATTCAAACGCATCCTGCTTTTAATAATAACTGCATCACCAGGCGCAAGATTTATAAAACTTTTACCTGTGGCTAAATTGATTTGCCGTTGAAGCTGGTAATTTTCAGTTGTATAAAGCATAGTTTACAAAAATGGCTATTTTGCCCGTATCAAAAATAATATCGTTATTAGCCTGCTGATGACTGCCTTGTAGTTTTAAAAATTTCTGATCCCCGTTGCAACAGTCTTTTTTATTTTGTTCTTTCATACCGCAGCAGCCACACTTTATAAAAATCTACGGCTGCTTTTCGCCCATGAATAATGTATTTACATAGTAATGCCGCAGGGCACTGTCATATACATTATGGTTAATATGTAGAGAAAGAATTTTTTAAAGGCGTAAAGATAAAAAATGAAGATGGGCGAATGCTGAATAGATGATTTTTTTTTAAAATTATGGATTGCTTAACCAAGCTGAGTGCACACAGCTGATAAACTTCTACTTCATTATCTTTAAAAATAAATATCAAAGTGTTTTGCTCATCCATATATCGCAGCCAGTATGCCCGCTGTTTCCCAGGGGTTCTTTTAAATACCGGTAACCCAGTTTTTCATACAATGGCACAGCAATCTTAAGCTCAGGCATGGTTTCTAAATAAATGGTATTGTAGCCCAATGCCAATGCTGCGGCTTCGCATTTTTGCATCAGCAATTTACCAATGCCTTTGCCACGGGCTTCTGGAGCCAGGTATAGTTTAACCAATTCGCAGGTAGCGTGCGGCAGGTTGGCTGTTGGGTAAATACCTGCGCCCCCTGCCACATCTCCATCAAGTAGTACTACAAAATAACAACTGCCTTCTGCTTTAAATACATCATATAAATTATCGGTGGTTTTATCATAATACACGGTACCTAGTTTGGCGGCACCAAATTCCTGCAGAGAATCCCTGATAATTTTAGCTAAGGCGCTGTTATCAGAAGACTGAATGTTTCTAACGCTTATATTTTGTATCATATTATTATCTTTATCAAAAGCGAAGTAATTTCTATATCATCGGATGCAACCAGGTAGTAAGGATAAACTGAAATGTTGAATTTTTATTTGAGACAATAAAAAGCAAATGGTATCCTACATGTTTAGCATTAGTGTATAAGTGAAACTTTATTAATCATAAAGTAAAGATCAGGAATCATCTTTATTTAAAATGTTCTAATTTCGTGGTTCCATTTTAAAAAACGCTTTTTTTTGCCCGAAATTAAAACATATTCAGAGGAAGAACTGGTGCTAAGACTTCAAAACCAGGATCAGTCGGCATTTTCTTACCTCTACGATAATTATGCAGGTGCACTTAATGGTGTAATATACCGTATGGTGGAGGATACACAGCTGGCCGAAGATATTTTACAGGAAGCCTTTCTGAAAATCTGGAATAATTTTAAACAATACGATACCAGCAAGGGGCGCTTATTTACCTGGATGGTGAATATTACCCGCAATCTTACTATTGATACCCTTAGAAGTAAGGGTTACAAAAAGCAACAAAAAATCTCACAGGACGAAAATTCCGTAAGTGCTTACAAAGATTTAAGTTTTGGAGCAGAGCGGTTTGACAGTATGGGATTGCGTAAGCAGGTGGCTGCACTAAGACCCGAGCAGAAAATTATTATTGATCTTGCTTATTTTAATGGCTACACCCAGGAAGAAATATCTAAAGAAATGGGTATACCCCTTGGAACAGTAAAAACAAGAATGCGCTCTGCCATAATGGAATTAAGAAAAATGATACAATAATAAAAGTGGAAATAAAACATATCATATCATCCGGATTACTGGAAATGCACGTTACGGGCATTGCATCTGCAGCAGAAACTGCGCAGGTACAGGGCTGGGCTGCAAAGTATCCTGAAGTTAAAGCGGAACTTGATGCGATAGAAAAAAGTATGGAATCGTATGCAATGGCGCATGCAATAGAACCTCCAGCTTCCTTAAAAGAAATTGTTTTACAAAATTTTATCTCTGCAAATACACATACACACAGCAATCATACCACACCTGCAAAAGTAGTGGGTATAAGCTCTTTTTGGAAATATGCAGCCGCAGCTTCTGTAATATTATTTTTTGGCAGTGCCGTTTTAAATTTTGTTTATTATGGTAAATTACAAAATACTACTTCGGCGTATGAACAAACTCAAAAAGAATTAACGGCGGTAAACCAGCAGTTAAATGGTATGAATGAGGACATGAGTGTGGTAAAAAATAAATACAGCCAGCCGGTTTCTCTTAATGGCTTGCCTGCTGCACCCGATGCTGCTGCAAAAATATTCTGGATGAAAAACACAGGCGAAGTTTATATAGATCCGAGCAACCTGCCCGATACTCCGGAAGGCATGCAATACCAGCTTTGGGGATTTGTAGATGGCAAACCGGTAGATGCAGGTTTGATTATCACCACAAAAAAAGAAAACAAATTCCGCATACAAAAAATGAAAGGTTTTGGCAAGATTAAGGTAGAAGCATTTGCGGTAACATTAGAAACTACCGGCGGAAATCCTACACCCAAAGGAGAAATATATGTTTTAGGAAAAATATAAATTTATTACAGGTAAAAATAATGAAGCTATACAATTTGATTGTGTAGCTTTTTTATTGGGACTGATTTGTTCTATTCTTAAAGCATGGCATAAAAAAGCAGCTAATCGCTGCTTTTACATTTAGTACCCGGGAACGGAATTGAACCGTCACGGCCCTTACGGACCACAGGATTTTAAGTCCTGCGTGTCTACCAGTTCCACCACCCGGGTGACACAATTATTGAAAAAAAATCCCGAACATGGTCGGGATTTTTTTAGAGCGGAAGACCGGGCTCGAACCGGCCACCCCGACCTTGGCAAGGTCGTGCTCTACCAAATGAGCTACTTCCGCATATTTCAAAAATCAAAGTTGTACTTTATTCTTCCGCTTAGTATTAAAATCAAGGTTGTACTTTACTTCCGCATATTTCAATTAAAGAACTTTTATTTTTTTTATAAAAACAACCGTCTTTTTTTAGGACTGCAAAAATAAGGCTTGTAACGTAACTACAAAATTTTATTTAAGCCATTAGACCGATCCTATTTATACTTTGGGTTGTAGAGCGTATTTTCAGGAACATTTACTTCCGGCTTTCCTTTGTAGCGGTGATTGTATAAACTGTAACAGCCACCTAATACAAATGCCAGTACCAAAAACACCTGGCAAAACCAGATAAAACGTGAAGAAGATACCCAACTGTGAGCAAAGTCTTTGTCTTTATTTTCAATGATTTCCTGTTGCATTTATATATAATTTTCGATTGCAAAAATAAGGGCTTCCTTTTAAAAATAATTATTTGTTTACAACAATTTCTAAAAACTTTTTTTTCTTTAAGATAAAATAGTCCCACACCACAGATCCTTTATACCAGCCCACCAACTGCCCACTTTTACTTTGAGGAAACAATGATTTTTTTTGATGAAATAGTATCCATTTTACAAAGTGTAGATGTGCTTTGGCTACGGCGGTAAAATAACCGGCATCTCCGCCCAGCAATGCTTTCCAGGCAGCAACTGCATCCATCAAAAGCCTGAAGGGTAATTTTACTAAAGCATGCTGCCACTGCAGATTTTTAAACAGCATAATAAGATTGTTACGAAAATTAAGAAAAGTTTTACGGCTGTTTCCTTTGGGCAGGGTACCTCCGCCAACATGATATATTACAGATGCAGGCTGTACAAAAACCTTGTATCCTGCAAGCTGCATGCGCCAGCAAAGATCTATTTCCTCCTGGTGGGCAAAAAAATATTCATCCAGCCCATTCAGTTCATAATATACAGATGCCCTTACAAACAGGCATGCACCACTGGCCCAAAAACAGGGTTGTGCATCATCGTATTGCCCGGTATCTGTTTCGCAATCGTCAAAAATTCTTCCTCTCGTAAATGGGTAGCCAAAATTATCTATCCATCCACCACTGGCACCGGCATATTCAAATTGTGATTTATTATGCCAGGCCAGTATTTTGGGTTGGCATGCTCCTATTTTTATATCTGCCTCCATGGTCGCAATAACAGGTGCTATCCAGCCGGGGCTCACTTCTACATCGCTGTTTAATAAAACATAATAATCTGCTTTTACCTGTTTTAAGGCTGTGTTATATCCTTTTGCAAATCCCTCATTGCTGCTATGCTGTATAATTTCTACGGCCGGATATTTTTCTTTTAAAAATAAAACAGAAGCATCGGTAGATGCATTATCTGCTACAATAATTCTTTTGCCTGGGTAACAGCTGCTCATAAGAGCAGGCAGAAATTGCTCTAAAAACCGTTGCCCATTCCAGTTTAAAATTACTATGGCTACCTGTGGCATTGTATGTGTACCTGCATCCTTTACTGCTTCATGTTCCAAAATATTTTGCACGGCGTTGTTTTCTATCATTGTAAATAGTAATATTAAATTTTTCACAAACATACTTTATTTAAGAATGTATCAACCCCGTATGATTTGGTAGTGGTATATTTCTTATTTTTAATCATGTTTCTACAGCTTTTTAACTGGCGTACGGTATTGGCTATTATAGCCATTGCTATTGTATCTGCAACTATTTTTTTCTCCAATTTTCTTTCTAAAAAAATTGCGGGAGAAGAAAAACAAAAAATTGAGCAATGGGTTGAAGCGGTAAAAGAAGTAAGTAATGGCGGCAGTAATCAAACCAATTTATCGGGCAGAATATTAACCGAAAACAATAAAGACATCCCTATGATTGCTGTTACAGAAAAAGACAGCATCCTGGATCACTATAATATTGATACTTCTAAAATATCCGGCCAAAAAAAATTTCTTCAGCAAAAGCTTAAAGAATTTAAAAAATTAAATGAACCCATCGTTTGGAAAAATCCTTTAGACAGCACACAAACCAATAAAGTATATTACGGAGAGTCGGCCCTGCTAAAACAGATACGCTATTTTCCTTTAATACAATTGCTGGTGGCTGCACTGTTTATTATTGTAACACTTATTGCAGTAAGTACCCGCAACAAAAGCACACAAAACCAGGTGTGGGCAGGTATGGCCAAAGAAACGGCTCATCAACTGGGCACGCCACTTTCTTCGCTGCAGGGATGGGTAGAAATGCTTAAAGAAAAAGAAGGCAACGAAACCATTGTACAGGAAATGAGCAAAGATGTAGACCGGTTAAAATTAGTGAGCGACCGCTTTGGAAAAATAGGCAGTAAGCCTAAGCTGGAAGAAGCCAATATTGTGCAGCAGGTACAAAATATGGTAAATTATATAAAAAGACGATCACCCGAAAAGGTAATTTTTGCCGTAAACAGCAGGCAGGAAAATGATATACCGGTAATGATAAACGCACCACTTTTTGACTGGGTAATAGAAAATCTTTTAAAAAATGCGCTGGATGCTATGGAAGGTAAAGGCAGTATACGTGTAGATATTAAAAATGAAACTACCCAGTTGGTTGTAGATATTACCGATACTGGTAAAGGTATAAGTGGTAAAAATCTGTCGCAGGTTTTTAAACCCGGATTTACTACAAAAAAAAGAGGTTGGGGATTGGGCCTTTCTCTTAGCAAACGTATTATAGAACAATACCACAAGGGCGAACTCTTTGTAAAAAGCAGTGACCCTGGAAAAGGAACTACGTTTAGGATTGTGTTGAAGAAGTGAGGGGAAGAAGAAAGTTGTGAGTTGCGAACTGTGAGTTGTGAGCTGTGAGTTGTGAGCCATTCCGATTGAAATTGAATTCCTGTTTTGCTCACAGCTATTGGCTCAAAGCTAATAGATATTTTTTTCAATTTTTTTATGAAGCAGTAAACTTATAAATTTGCAGTCCATTAAAAAATGCGGCGATGGCGAAATTGGTAGACGCACTACCTTGAGGTGGTAGCGCCTATAACTGGGCGTGGGAGTTCGAATCTCCTTTGCCGCACTGGGTGGACAAATTGAAAATTGTTTCAGTTTGTCCATTTTTATTTTTATCATTTATTTTATTGCTTACGCCATATCTTCTTTAAGCTGCTGATAAAAAAAGTTTTAACCCTCATTCGATTTTATTGTGTAGAGCATATACCCCAACGGGATTTTTTTGAGTGATATAAAATGGTTTAAACACTTCATCTTTCCGGATAAATTTGGTTTTTTTGCATTTGATGTAAAGAACAGCCAGGCATCACACTACGGCAAGTGTTCACAACCAGCGTTAATGCTTTAAACCAACAACACTTAAGGATGCATGCAATTTTCTGGGATCAATTTTTGTTATTTTAATTTAATAAAACAAGTTATATGAATTCATCCTTAGTTCCGGAAAACAAAATTGGGACACCTGTTGATATTGAATACAGCATTACAGAAAGCAGTATTGCGGAAGCAGATACCACTTACAACAGGGCCTGTGCAAGACTGCTGAATCCCCCGGTATGGAAACAATTAAGCGGAGCCATTGGAGCATCGTTTGCTATTGAAACGCCGCAAAATGAGGATGCCCGAAGGCTTGTGCAGGTAAATGATTATTTAAAAATAGCTATACCCGGGCCCGGCACTGTAGCAGGAGAAGGATTTGATTGGGTAAGGGTGGAAGCCATAGAAGAAAACACGCTTCCAGATGCAGAAGGCAGTTTTGGTATAAAAGTTAGGGCCTGCGCTAATCCGGAACAAAAGGAAAAAGGCACGGCGCATTTTTTTACAAACGAAGCTACTTCTTCTTTTATCATTAAAAAAAACGGAGCTACGGTAAGCATGGCTTATCATGGAAGAAATGAAATGGCTAATACAACAGATGTACCTGTGCTGGATACTATAAGAAATGCAGTTGTAGCAACAGGCGCAGTTGCCGGATTATCTGAAATGCACTGGACAGCCTTATTAAAAGGAATGCTTAAAAAGGAAATAGGTGGATGATAAAATTTGCAGCATGTATTTACTAAGAAGCTGTTTAAAAATAGTTTTTCGCTTAATCTTTATTATTTTTTTTGCCGCATATTCGCAGATTTAATCTGCGAATATGCGGCAATTTTTTTATACAATTTCAGCACGAAAGTTTTTGATCTGAATTTAAAAAACTTCTAAAAATGGTTACAACAAATTTTGTTATCTTATAAAATGAATTTTAAAAAACTGCTTTTTAAAATAACGCACTGGGAAACCTGGCATTACCTGGCCAAGTATA
>JAYVGA010000274.1:0-4979 GCA_043772635.1 Chitinophagaceae bacterium | reverse complement strand
CTTGAATTTAGCCTCGGTAATATTATCGGCAACAATTTTATCTTTTTTTGTATCAATATTTTTTTGCTCCAGGATACGCCCGCTTATATCTGTAATAGTTGTGATGGCTTTTTCAATTCCATCCTCATCCATAAACAAAGCAGAAGTAAGGCGGCAGGTTAGTAACCCGCCTCCTTTTTTAAATATAGTTACCACCGCAGCAGCCTGGCCCTTTGACGCTCTTTGCTGCAGCAATTTTTTTAAACTGGCTTCTTCAATGTTTACAATATCTGCCCGGCTTTTGGTTAATAATTCTTTACTGGAATAATCCAGCAATTTGCAGCAGGCCCTGTTTACCATTATTATTTTTCCGTTACTGGCCTGGGATATAAGGTTGGGCTGGGCAGAGTTATTAAAGGCAAGGTGGACAAGCTTAGTATGTTTAGATAAGCTTTTATTTTTTTTAATAGCAACGGAACTTTCTTGGAAGGGAGTTTTCTTAACTGAACTCATAGAGTGGATTATGTATGAGGAAGATAGGGATTAAATATTATTTACCGGCATAATGATTGACTTAAGCTACAAACTTTTAAACGCTCTGATTAATAAATTTTAAATTTTTTAATTAAAAAAATACAAGCGGTCAGATAAAATCAAACACTTGTAACAAAATAAATCTACGGTATTGCTACAACAGAGTATGCCCGTTGCCATAGTGCAGCCAGTTTATTGGAAAGACCAGTAAGAGCTGTTTAGTTACAACTTCTCTGGTTAGCAGATTTGTATTGTGCTAACTGTAAAACTTAATTTTTTTTTATTTTCCATCAAAACTATAATACAAAATTTTGATGGCATTACTAATAATATAGTACAATCAGTGAGCTGCGAATTTAAAAAGCCATTTTTTTATTGCTTAACCAAGAGAGGCTGATATCTTCAGGTATTTTCATACGCTCTGCAATTTTTTTATAACGTGCTGCAAGGGTACATAAATAATCCTGCGCTTTGGAGGCGCCATCGTGCAGGCCGGTTAAGCTTTCTATCTTCCAGAGGGCTACGAGGTGTTCTATAATACTGGCATAATCCCATGTGGTGTACACGCCAATTTTTTGCGTAATGGCAGAAAAATCGGTAAAAATGTTGGCGTTCTTTGCACCCTCAGCCATTAAAATAGCCGGCATTACAATTTGCTTGCGCATCATTTGCTCAAAAGATTTTAATGCACCATTGGGATCAATTTCAAATATGCGTGACATGAAAGATTTGTATGCTTTTTCATGCCTTGCCTCATCGCCCGCAATCGTTTTACAAATTCTTGATAATGTATTGTCGCCCGCTTTATCTGCAAGCTTACCAGTATTTACATGAGATATTTTAGTGGCTCTTTCCTGGAAAGAAGTGTACACAATAGCCTGGTAAGGATCGTGGCTGGTGTTTGGATTAAAACCATTATAAATTAAGCGGTGTATGGTTTGCTCCACTGCTTTCATATCGCAGCGGCCGCTCAGGTACAGGTATTTGTTCAGCAAATCGCCATGGCGGTTTTCTTCTGCCGTCCATGCCCTGCTCCAGCGCACCCATCCGTTTGTGCTGGTCAAATCCCTGTCTTCGTTTACCATCAAATTAAAATATGTCTGGTAACTGGGCAGGGCTTCTTCTGTAATCATATTACCCACCAGCGAGCTTATCACACTATCCGGGATACAATCTGTACGTTCTCTTAATTTTCTTATTTCATCAATAGCATCTTCCTGGGAAAGATCGGGTAAAAAATCGGTGGGTTGCCAGCAATCGTCGGGGTCTAAAAGAGAACTATCTACTTTTTCTCCTACAAAATTGTGTAACATACCGGTTACTTCCATGTTCTTAGCTACTTCGTTGTATTCAGCACTCATTGTATAGTATTAAAAAATTAGTTTGTAAAGATAGTTTATAAAAAAACAGCAACTGTTATTTTACGCAGCAAATCTGGAATTTTATACAAAATCTAAAACAATAACAATGCCCATAACAGATATTGATAAAGAAAGTTTATTATGCCGGATGTAATTAAAAAACTGAAGTTTACAGGCAATTATTTAACTTAAAAAGCAGCGCATTTGTTTAGGGTGCAAGAAGGTGTTAGTGAGCTTTACCCAAACTGAGAAAAAAATTAATCAAATTAGTGATAAGTGGTGGAGTATATTTTTACTGTGGTTTGGCGGTAGCTACATAGGTATAATGCTATTATTTTTTACTTATATATTACTGCCAATAAAATTGAAATGTAGTTACCTGTAAGAAATCTAAGAAGCTTTATAATAATTGATTGTATGAATTTTTTATTTGGCAAAAGATGGCTGCGATATACAGAAAAAATTGAGCCCGGTGCATTTGTGGTAATGAATAGTGTAAAAGATACAAAAGGAGGGATGATAAAAAAAGACCATTATCTCATTGATGTATGATATTAATCCCGGGAGATGTATTTTTTAATAAAATGATATCTGCTTATATCCTGCATTAAGAATTACCTGCTGATTTATCCATTCTGCTTTTACCTGGCTCATCTGCATCCTCAATAATTGTTTTTGGTTCTGGCAGTTTGCCTCTTTTATAAATGATTAAGCCATTTAAAAAATTGCGCAGAACCTGGTCCCCGGCTTCTACATAACCCGGATGATCTTCGTTTCTAAAAAAATCGCCCAGTGCACCCTTTGTTATTTTAAAATCTACCAGGGCCAGTATTTTTACCATCTCATCGGTGTGCAGGGAAAGAGCTACCCTTAATTTTTTTAGTATATCGTTATTGCTTAACATGGCATTTGTACGTTTTAAATTTTAAGGAACTCAATATAGCAAAATAAAAAAGATGAAAGTGTTTTATTACTGATGCAGAGGAGAAAGTGCAGCTTTAAAAATGCTGATATCAGCCGAGATGTTTTTTTAATTTATCCAGCAAATCATCTTCAGTAAAAGGTTTGATAATATAATCATCAGCACCCATGAGCATGCCTGTTTCTATTTCTTTTTTTTCGCAGGAGGATGAAAAAAATACAAAACGGGAATTATTAAGGCCGGGAAGTTTTCTTATGTGTTCTAAAAAATGGTAGCCATTCATTACCGGCATCCTGATATCACACAAAATTAAGTCGGGTATTAATTCAATGGCCTGCTCAAGGCCCTGCTCTCCATTGCTGGCAGCCAATACTCTGTAATCTAAAAGCTCCAGCATTTCAACTGTGTTTTCACGGATATCTAAGTCATCCTCTATGAGCAGAATTTTTTGTTTCATGCCAGTTATGGTTACCTTTTAAGACGACAGATACTGCATGGCAAAAATGAAGCCTTCATTATACTTTAATTACTGACTGAAGGTTAATAAGATGATGATCAGCTATGTTACAGATCAAATAGCTGTATAAGTTGTTCAATCTAATTATACTTTTTGTATTTTTTCTATTTTTCAAGAGGCCGTGGGGAATAAAGTACTCAATAATCAATCTGCTTTTTTTATAAGCCTTTAATTCTTTTAATGAAAAATTTTGCTGTTTGCCTGTTCCATCCTGTAAAGCGGCCACGCTGCACCACCAGTATATTATCCTGTGGGTATTGTACATAATAGTGAAAGGCAAATTTCTCTTTGGGGTATTGCCATCCAAGCACCTGTCCAAAACGCAGATCATTAAAAACCAAAGTGTCTCTCCATTTTTCTACAGTGTAAAAATCTTTTGAAAAACGGATAAGCTGTTTAACATCTTCATGATCTTTAAAAGGCAGCAATAAATAATTGTTGCGGGGAAAATATTGAAAAGCAATTTCTTTTTTATTGTCTAAAAGCGATCTGAAGGCCACATAGTATCCGCTGTCGTTTCCGGCTACTACATACCATAACCAGTTTTGAAAAGGAGCGGGTGTGGTAAAATAATTGCTGTAACCAATTTGTTGTTTTTGCAGGATGTCTTTTACATCTGCATTTATTTTTGCTTTATTAATAAGACAGTACATTAAATACAGCGAGCTTAGGGCAAGGCCCATGCGCCAGAATTTTTTTCTGAGCGGACTGCTTCTTCTTAAAATAATAAGTGCAATGCAGGCAATGCCCGGCCATACAGAAAAGAAGGGGTCGGCCACATAAATAGTATTAAAAGAAATGCGTTCATGACTAAAGGGTTCAAACCAGCCTACACCATAATTATTAAATGCATCTAAAAAAATATGCGTAAAAATTACCGCTCCAAAAAAAAGCAGCCATCGCAAAAAACGGATATTATGGGGCCGGTGTAATTTTTCTGCAAGCATAGCAGCCAGAGGTGTAATGAGTGCGCAAAATAAAAGGGAATGTGTAAACCCACGGTGTGCCAGTAAATTAGAAGTAGTATCCAGCCAAAACGAGGCTATAAAATCAATATCGGGAATGCTTTGTGCAAGGGCACCCCAGATCATTGCTTTTTTTCCTAAAGTTTTTCCGGCAAATGCTTCGCCCATGCATGCGCCCAGGGCAATATGTGTAAGAGAATCCATTTTTACAAATTAGTAACTGCAATATATATTTCTTCCATTTCACAAAATTCTTTTTTCATCTATCAAATTTACCTGTGTTTTTTCAATTTAATATATTGTTTATACCGGTATGTGAAAATTTGCCTTAGTTAATATTGCCATATTAAAAAGATGAAGGGAGCATTTACGAAAGCATTTATAGTATTTATACCAAAATATAAGTGGCTATAATGCTGTAAATACCATAGTAAAAAAGCAGTAAAAGGATTAAAAGAAATAGTGGTTTTCGACGTATAAAAAAATGATAAAAAAAAATTACATATTTCAGATACTAAGTATTTACAAACGGCGTTTACTATAACAACAGCCGCCCCAACCGGCTAAAATAAATCTGAAACCAACTTACATCCTGAAAACTGTCTTACTGCGCATACTTTAATTATTGTGGTTGTTCAACATTAAAAGTTGATGGCCGATAGTACTATAAGTTTTGCAAAATTTGCTTATTACCAACGAAA
>JAYVGA010000273.1:0-6662 GCA_043772635.1 Chitinophagaceae bacterium | reverse complement strand
GCCGTAAAACTTACAGGAGTACCACCTGCGGCTGTTATAGCTGTTCTTAAAAATGTTACGTGTGCATTTTCATCATTTCTTATTTTGGTAAGTGCTCCTACTGCAGGTGTTCCTGCCGGTATTAAAGCCGGCGCTGCTACGCCCATTTTATAAAACTCAGATTCCAGGTATTCTAAAGTAAGTGCAAAGTTTAAAACACCAACTATATCTGCTGAGGTTTGCCCGTATGCTTTTTTAAACATACTGCCAAATGCAAATGGAAGAGAAGCCAATGCCACCTTACCTGCAAAACCGGTAAAGTTTTTCATCACCTTTCTTCTGTCGCTGAGTTTTTCAAATACTTCAGGATCATTTTTTTCTATTTCAGAAATTATATTTTGCAAATTCATAATAATAAAATTTAAGAGGTGGGTAAATTACTTGCATCAATTTTTGTAACAACATAGGTATCAGCAATAGCTAAAACTTCTGCAGGTGTTCTTGCCATATCCAGGCCATTTGCATCTGTTGTATCAGCAAAAGTTCCATTGCTTATCAAATCTGCAATTAAAGCAGCATGACGTGCTTCTACAGATACAATCTTACCTGCAATTAACAGGTAAGCAGGATTGGTAATAAGTTTACCTGCACCGTTATATGCTGTTACACCCAGGTCTTCAAATGCTTTGGCAGCGCCTAAAACACTGGTTCTGCTTCCAAAATCAATACTGCTGAAATCTACTTCCAGATCCTGCAATGGAGTAGCACCTGCAGCAGTAATAGCAGCTTTAAAGAAATTTCTGTGCGCCACTTCATGGTCACGGATATCTGTAAGAAATGCCTGCTCTGTAGCAGTAATGCCTGTGTAAAGAGACATAATTACTTTTGTGTAAAATGCTGCTTCAAGCTGTTCCAGTGCATAAGCATAATTTAAAATTCCCACATCGCCGCTGCCCAGGTTAACACCACCATTAGATGGGTTATCGTCTTTGCAGGAAGATGCTATGGAGGCTGTTGCAAGAAGTGCAGAACCTGCACCAACATAACCCAGGAATTTTCTGCGGGATACTGAGGATGACGGTAGTACGGTCATAAACTCATTTCCCTTTGGGGATTGATTTTTAGTTGACATAAAATAGATTAAATGTTTAGTTAAAGAATACTCTTACATTTTAACTACGAGTATTAGTATTCTTTGGATTGTTCTTTTAACTAATCTTTATTAGGTATTACATATGCAAACTAATTGTACTTTTTGCTGGTTCTGAAGAAGGGATAATGTTGCACGCTTTACATGGCCTTCGTTAAGGACACAACTGCGGCGTTATGCTGTGGTCTCCTGATTTAATATCGGGATCCCGACCACAGTTTGCCATATAAAAAATTCGCATAATTTTCTTAAAGCGTTTTAAAATAAATTTTTAATTACAGGTAATTTTTAAAAAAGGGAGATGAGGCTAACCGTGAAATATTTAAAATAAATTTTAAAACATAATCAAATCGCTTTTTAAAATCTCAAACTTTTATATTTGTTCAATATTAAAATATTTTTGTATGGCATACTGGTTAATAAAATCGGAACCTTCTACATACAGTTGGGATCAATTTGTAAAAGACAAACAAACTTTTTGGGATGGGGTACGCAATTATGCCGCCCGAAACAATTTAAGAGCAATGAAAAAAGGAGAGGAGGTTTTATTTTACCATAGCAATGAAGGAGTAGAGATTGTGGGCATGGCCAAAGTAGCAAAAGAATTTTACCCCGATCCCACAACAGAAGAAGAAGCATGGGTAGTGGTAGATTTTAAACCGGTAAGAAAATTAAAAAAACCTGTGCCATTACAAATTATTAAAAATGATGCCCGCCTGGCCAATATGGATTTGGTGAGACTGGGCAGGCTTTCTGTGCAAATAGTAAAGGATGAAGAATGGAAAATAATTATGGAACTGGCCGGCGAAAAAAAATAAGGATGAAGCAAATATTGCTTTGCATTTCCTTTAACAGCAAAGCCGGGTTACCTGTTTTATGAAATAAGTATCAATGAGCATCTCACTCATCTAAACTTTTTTTATGAAATCAAAACTAATTTGCACAGCACTGGTATTTTCTACTTTTATTTTTTCATGCCACAATTCAGCTAAGGAGCAAACGGCTGGAAGCACTACGGATGCTACACTGCTGGCTCCTGTTCCATCAGCAGAAAACGAAGAGCAACAGCAAATTCCTGTTCAAAACCCTCCTAAGCTGCCAGCCCAATACGACTCTGCTCCACCAGTAATAAAACCGGCTGTAAATATTGATTGGGATAAAAAAATTATTAAAACCGCCACCGTAAAACTGGAGGTTAAACATTTTAAAGATTATAATGAGGGCTTGCACAGCAGGATAAAAAAATACGGTGGCTACATTGCATCAGAAGATAATTTTTTTACTGCAGAAAAATCGGAGATGGTAATATCTGTTAAAGTACCCGTGCAGCAATTTGAAACACTGATGAATGAGCTGGGCGGTACGGATATTAAAGTAATGGAACGCAGTATTAAAACAGAAGATGTAACGGGGCAGGTTGTAGATACCAGATCCCGGCTGGAAGCCAAAAAGCAAATGCGTTTAAAATACCTGGATTTTTTAAAACAATCTAAAAATATGGCTGAGGTTTTACAGGTGCAGGAAGAAATAAACAGCATACAGGAAGAAATAGAAGCTGCTGCCGGACGCATTCAATATCTCTCCAACCAGTCGGCCTACAGTACCATTAACCTTACATTTTATGAACCCCTTGAAGGATTTAAACCGGGTAATGAAACGCCTTCTTTTTTTACAAAAGCAGCAGAAGCATTTAAAACAGGCGCAACATTTATTAAATATCTCGTGCTTGGATTAATTACCATCTGGCCTTTATTAATTATCGGTTTTGCAGGTATGTATCTTTGGAGAAGAAACAAACCTTCAAAAATTATTCAACCTAATTCATAAAATAGTAAATGAAATTTTGGGCTACATTCGTATTATGTTTTAATTCGTGTAATTAGTGTAAAAGAATAAGTCGCATTAAAAAAAATAATTAGTGGCAAACAAAAAACATATCGTAGTCTTAACCGGCGCAGGCATAAGTGCAGAGAGCGGTTTAAAAACTTTTAGGGATAGCGATGGCCTGTGGATGGGTTATAATATTGAAGACGTGGCCACTCCACGTGCATTTATAAAAGACCCCAAACTGGTACTTGATTTTTACAATATGCGCAGGAAAGATGTGGCTGCAGCCCAACCCAATGCTGCACATTTTGGCCTGGCAGCAATGGAAAAAAATTATGAAGTAACCATTGTCACACAAAATATAGATGACCTGCACGAACGTGCAGGCTCATCTAATGTGCTGCACCTGCATGGCGAAATTTTTAAAATGTTCAGCCTGGGCAGCCCGGATAAAATTGTAGAAATAAGGGGTGATATAAACGTGGGCGACAAAGGAGAAGATGGTACGCAATACCGCCCTCATATAGTTTGGTTTGAAGAGCCGGTGCCCCTGATAGAAAAAGCTGCTGCACTGTTACACAACTGCGATTATTTTGTTGTAGTGGGAACATCTTTACAGGTATATCCGGCAGCTTCGTTACTGCATTATGCACCACCTTTTTTACCCAAGTTTATTATTGATAAAAAAATACCGGAAGTAGCAGCTTATCCAAATTTACATTTAATAGAAAAACCCGCTACAGAAGGAGTGAAAGAGTTGCTGAATATTTTAAAAGATTAAACTTTCAATTTAAAATATCTAAATCCATTATGAGAATTTAATCAGTATTACTCATTACTATCTCTTGCTTACTTAGTAAAGCACAGGCGAAAGCCCCTGCTGAAACACCCTCATTTTTTGCTGATGTACACAATAATTTACCGACCCAATGCATTATTGAATTTTAAAAGCCTCCACCAGCTCCAACGCCTCCCTTGCTTCCTTCACATCATGAACACGCAAAATATTTGCACCATTCAATAAAGCAATTGTATTTAAAACAGTAGTACCATTTAAAGCTTCTGCTGCAGTAATGCCAAGGGTTTTATATACTGTACTTTTCCTGGAAAGCCCGGCAAGTATGGGGCTATCAAGCATTTTAAATACGCCCAAATTTTTTAATAAAGAAAAATTATGAGCAATGTTTTTTGCAAAACCAAAACCGGGGTCTATTATTACATCATTAACACCGGCAAGGCGGCATTGGGCTGTTTTAAAAATAAAAAAATCCAGTACTTCTTTTACTACATCATCATACACAGCATGCTGCTGCATATCTGTGGGTGTGCCTTTCATATGCATGCATATATACGGCACATTTTTAAAAGAGGCTACTGTTGTTATCATGTCTTCATCCATTGTACCGCCGCTGATATCATTAACTATATGTGCGCCTGCCTCCACTGCTTCCCCGGCTACTTTGCTGTAGTAGGTATCAATAGAAATGATGATATCCGGAAAATTTTTATGAAGGCTTTCAATTACGGGTAAAACTCTTTCTAATTCTTCGCCGGCAGTTATGCGCTTACTCACTGGCCGGGTACTTTGCCCGCCAATATCAATAATGGCGGCTCCTTCAGCTATCATTTTTTCTGCAATATTTAAAATACCGGTGAGTCCATTTTGCAGGTGGCCTTCGTAAAAAGAATCGGGTGTAGCATTTAAAATGCCCATTACCACAGGTTTTTCTAAACTCAATAATTTTCCTTTGCAGTTAAGTGTAAACATTTAGCAGACTAATTGTATTTTTGAACCAATATACAAATTTGCACTTTATTTATGAGCAACAGCATTATGGCCACAACAACCAACGAACAGTACGATAAAATAATACAAAACTGCATCACTACATTTTTACAAAAAACCAGCGATTACGGTACTTCATGGCGGGTATACAGGATTATTTCTGTAGCAGACCAGGTTTATATAAAAGCCAAACGCATACGCACTATACAGGAAAAAAAAATGCAGCGGATAGAGGATGATATAAAAAGTGAATTTGAAGGTATTTTAAATTACTGTATCATTGGATTAATTCAATTGCAGATACACGACGATGATCTGGAGCAGCTGCCCGTGGCAGAAGTAAAAAATTATTACAACGAAATTGTACAGCAGGCCAAACGGCTGATGCAGGATAAAAACCACGACTATGGAGAAGCCTGGCGGGAGATGAGCCAGGAGAGTTTTACCGATCTTATACTTGCAAAAATTCTGCGTATAAAACAAATAATAAGCAACGAGGGCAAAACAATTGCCAGCGAAGGGATAGATGCTAATTTTTATGATATGCTCAACTATGCACTTTTTGCTTTAATATTAATTGATGAAGGAAAACAATAAAATTTTATGAAGCTAACGGTTACTATTGCCCGCTGCATTACCGGGTTGTTATTTATTTTTAGCGGGCTGGTAAAAGCAATAGATCCCCGGGGGCTGAGTTATAAAATGGAGGAGTTTTTTGAAGCCTGGGCCAATGCAGGATTTATGAAAAGCATGATGGCACAACTGGGGCACCAGGCCCTGGGTTTTTCTATTTTTATGATTACGCTGGAAGTGGTGGTAGGCTTGGCAATCCTGCTGGGCTGGCAAAAAAAAATAATGACCTGGTTGCTTTTTCTACTTATTGTGTTCTTTACTTTTTTAACCAGTTATGTTTTATTCAGCGGTAAAATTAAAGCCTGTGGTTGTTTTGGCGATTGTATTCCGCTTACACCCCTGCAAACATTTACAAAAGATATTATCCTGCTGACGCTGGCTGTTATTTTACTTTTTAATAGAAAATATATCCTGCCGCTTGCCAAGCCACTTATTTTATCCATTATTATTTTAGGGGCTGCCATAGCAACACTTGCGCTGCAGTTTTATGTAATGAAACACCTGCCCCTGGCCGACTGCCTGCCTTATAAAAAGGGTAACAATATCCTGGAGCTGAGAAAAATGCCTGCCAATGCCATACCCGATAAATATGCCATTAGTTTTATTTATGAAAAAAACGGCATGAAAAAAGAATTTACCGCCGATGCCCTGCCAGACAGCACCTGGACATTTGCTGACCGGCAGCAAAAACTGGTAGCTTCCGGAAAAAATAATACGCCGCTGATAAATGATTTTTCGTTTGCCACTGCATCTGGTAACGATACCACGGAAGCCATATTAAACCAGCCAAATGTTTATTATATTTTATTTGTTAAAGATGCACAGGGTTTACCCAAAAACTTTGCAAAAGACCGGGAGCTTGCCATGAATGCAGCAGCCAAAAAAATTGATTTTTATATTGTAACGGGCAACAGGCAAATGGCAGAACATCGCTACAATGATTTGTTAGTAAAAGAAAACCTGCCGGCTATCCCTGTTTTTATCTGCGATGCAACTGCAATAAAAACTGCTGCAAGGGCAGATATGGTATTGTATAAAATGAAAGCAGCCGTGGTACAGGAAAAATGGGGCTGGGCCGATTTTGATAAAGTGAAGTTGTAGGTATTGGCACGCTGAGAAGCAGAGGGCGCAGCACAAAGAGTAAAAGAGGAAAAAGAGCTGAAAGAAAATCTCACTGTGCTCTAATCATCTATTAATCTATTAGCAAAAAAATAGCAAAGGGTAGAACGATATAAGAGTTTAACTTGCCTCATCAAAAATTCATTGACTTTTGACTTTTGACTTTTG
>JAYVGA010000272.1:0-2907 GCA_043772635.1 Chitinophagaceae bacterium | reverse complement strand
AAACCAGTATTTGATTTTTATTTCAACTGATGAATAGCACCTGCCATAAAAATGTATTAAAGCCCCTTTAGGGGTTTGGGGCTTGGCATTAAACTTGACTATTATAATATCCTCAAAAAAATACCCTGAGAACAAACTAAATTTGCCATATTGGCCAACTGATAAAACACTATGTATAAAAATATGTATTTAAATAACCAGGAAGATGAAATGGAATTTATGCCCCTTATTCCGCTTAATGATGATGAAGACCAGGATGTAGATGGGCAGCCGTTTCCGGGAGAATTGCCTTTACTGCCTTTAAGGAATACCGTATTGTTTCCGGGTGTTGTAATTCCGATAACTGTGGGCAGGGATAAAAGCATAAAGGCAGTAAACGATGCTTACAAGACTGACAAATTGATTGGTGTAGTGGCGCAAAAAGACAGTGCAGTAGAAGAACCAACCGTAAGCGATCTGGAAGATATTGGTACTGTAGCCAAAATTGTAAAGCTAATAAAAATGCCCGATGGCGGCACCACAATAATAATACAGGGCCGCAAAAGATTTAAGATAGAAGAAATAACTGCAGAGGATCCTTATTTTAAAGCCACTATAAAAGTACTGGAAGAAGAAAATATAAAAGGCGATAAAGATTTTGATGCCCTTGTAGGCAGCATTAAAGACTTGGCATCGCAAATCATCAGCATATCTCCCAACCTGCCCAGCGAAGCATCTATTATTTTAAAAAATATTGAGAACCCATCCTTCTTGATACATTTTGTGAGCAGCAATCTCAACAGCGATCTTAAGCAAAAGCAACAATTGCTGGAGATAAGTAATATAAAGGCCCGTGCAGAATTGTTGATGAACCTGATGCATACTGAACTGCAGTATGCTGAGCTTAAAAATAAAGTAACCAATAAAACCCGTGCAGAGCTGGATAAACAACAGCGTGAATATTTTTTGCAGCAGCAGATGAAAGCCATTAAGGATGAACTGGGTGGCGATAATGTGGCTGAAGTAAAAGAAATGCAGAAAAAAGCAGAAACCAAAAAATGGAATGCTGCCACAAAAGAAATGTTTAATAAGGGTGCAGAAAAACTGGAGCGCATGCATCCCTCTACCCCCGATTATTCTATTGTGTACAATCACCTGGACCTTATGCTTGATCTGCCATGGGAAGAATACACCCTGGATCAGTATGATCTTAAAAGAGCCAAAAAAGTGCTGGATCATGACCATTACGGCATGGGAAAAATTAAAGAAAGAATACTGGAATACCTGGCTGTGCTTAAACTAAAAGGCGATATGAAAAGCCCGATACTTTGTTTTTTAGGCCCTCCCGGAATAGGTAAAACCAGCCTGGGTAAAAGCATAGCATCTGCTATAAACAGAAAATATGTAAGGGTAAGTTTGGGTGGCCTGCACGATGAGAGTGAAATACGTGGACACCGCAAAACCTATATTGGCGCTATGCCCGGCCGTATTATACAATCTATCCGCAAAATAAAATCGAGTAACCCGGTAATGATACTCGATGAAATAGATAAAGTAGGCAGCGATAACCGGGGCGATCCATCCAGCGCCCTGCTGGAGGTTTTAGACCCCGAACAGAACAATACTTTTTACGATAACTACCTGGAGCTGGAATATGATCTTAGCAAAGTATTGTTTATTGCCACGGCTAATAACCTGAGCAATATTCAGCCTGCATTAAGAGACCGGCTGGAAATTATAGACCTGAGTGGTTATGCGGTAGAAGAAAAAATTGAGATAGCCAAACGCCATCTTATTCCCAAACAAAAAGAAATGCATGGCCTTAAACCTGCCAGCTTTAAAATGAGTGATGCCGTGCTGGAAAAAGTAATAGAAGATTACACCAGGGAAAGTGGGGTAAGAGAACTGGACCGCCAGTTGGCCAGCATTATGCGCTACCAGGCCAAAGAAATGGTTATGAAAGGAAAACTGAAAGCTACCATAACAACTAATGATATTAATAAAATACTGGGCAGAACTAAGTACAGCAACGAAATATATAAAATGGCCAATATGCCCGGCGTGGCCGTGGGCCTTGCCTGGACATATGTGGGTGGCGATATTCTTTTTATTGAAACACAGCTAAGCGAGGGTAAGGGCGAACTGAAACTTACCGGCAACCTGGGTAATGTGATGAAGGAAAGTGCCAGTACTGCATTTACCTGGCTGGAAGCCAATTGCAAAAAACAGGGACTTACAGTAGATGAGTTTAATAAAAAAGATGCACATATACATATACCGGAAGGAGCCACACCAAAGGACGGCCCCAGCGCAGGCATTACCATGATGAGTGCACTTGCCAGTGCATTTACCGGAAGAAAAATAAAACCTTACCTGGCCATGACCGGCGAAATAACCCTGCGTGGGCAGGTGCTGCCCGTGGGCGGCATTAAAGAAAAAGTGCTGGCTGCCAAACGCTCTGGTATTAAAGAAATTATTATGTGCTGGCACAACGAAAAAGATGTATCGGAAATAAACAAAGCCTTTATAAAAGGCATTAAATTTCATTATGTAAAAACCATGCAGCAGGTGCTGGATATTGCGTTGGTTTAATAAAGCGCCCAAACGTTAAACGGCCAATTTTTTTTAACAAAAAATATTTTTACCAGGAGCAAACCATAAATACCCTTAAAACGTATTTAGATTATTCAACTGATTTCATGTTGGTTGTTTTAAGGGTTAAAGAAAATTCCCGCTGATTCTTCAGGGGGAATATTTTTTTGGGAAAGATGATGTTATTCTTAAGATGCCTATTTTAATTTTATTTGGGCAAAATAGGGATGATATGGATTTCGGTATAATACTGAAAAATAGTTGGTAAAATCGCCTGTAATTCAATACAGGATTGATTTTGATACAAGCTATGTGAAAGTCGTTTCACATAGCTTT
>JAYVGA010000271.1:0-13956 GCA_043772635.1 Chitinophagaceae bacterium | reverse complement strand
GCCATAAGGAACATTAAACTCTCCTTTGGAATTATACCTAATCATTCCTGAATAAGCTGTTTTGTTTATAAAGAAATACAACAAAGCATCTGAAAATTTTTTTTCAGTCAAATCATTGAACATATCTCTTATTTGGTAGTATAGGGTTTCATTGTCATCTTCAACTCTTAATTTAGGAGATTTGCTTTTTAATTCTTCAAATTTTCTACGATTGATAGAGTAATTTTTTTCTAATTGTGTAAGCTCATTTTGAATTAATTCAAAATCGATTTTGATACCGTTGTAAAAAGAAATCAGTTTTGAATTAATGTCACTAATAATCGCTTTTTTTGGCTCTAAATAAAAATATAATGCACCGCCACCAAAAAAAGGTTCAATGTACTTGCCACTATACTTAGGAATATGCTTTATTATGTGAGGGATTTCCTTGGATTTACCACCTCTATATTTAACTAACGGTTTCATATTTTGTTTGTTTTACGGTGGTAAATTTCAATACTTTCTGCAACAACATTTAGAATTTGTGTTGCGTCATCTTCATTCTCAATAATCTCATAAACTCTGTCAGCCGACCATAGGCGAAGAAGTTCTTTTGAGTCTGATTTCAAGAAATTAGAAATGACAGAAACTTGCTGTCGTTTTGCTCGTCTGTCGCCCTTTTCAATTTTACAATAAGTTGCAGTATCAATTTCTAACAGAGAAGCTAATTGCCTTTGAGGTATATTTTTCTCCTCTCTTAAGGTTCTTAATTTATTACCAAAAATATTTGACATAATTCAGTCTTGACATTATTTGGCAAATATAATAGTTTGCTTATTGATTGTCAAGTTATTTCTGCTGTTTTGTACAATGGGAAATGATTTATTTTTTCGTCAGTTTCAATGTTTAGGGTCTGTCACGCAGGGTGACGCACAACCGAACGATTTTGGTATAAGCTTGAGATTGCTTTATTCTGCATTATTCACTTCTACCCAATACCCATCCGGATCCTGAAAGAAAATTTGTTTAACGCCATCTGTGCGGATGTTAATGGTATTGGGCTTTCCGGGCCAATCACAGTAAGAAATTTTTAAAGCCACCAGCCGTTTTATAACCCCATCAATATTATTTGTAGATAAGCCCATGTGTATAGCTTTATTAATGATAACCTTTTCTTTAACGGTGGAAATAAGGTGCAGCTCTTTTCCATCTGCACATGCAAACCATCGTATGCCTTCTATTTTTGTGCGGTTTACTATCTCTGGCAGTTGCAGCACTTCAGCATAAAATTCAGCAGAGCGGTTTACATCTTTTACAGAAAGTGCCAGGTGATTAAAAGATAATTTAAATGTTGTGCTGTATTGTGCCTGGAGCAAACCAGTAGTTGAAATTGCCATAAAAAGAATTATTATTATTTTCATTTTTTTTCAGAATTTAATTTAGCGATTTATTTTGAATGAAAACACAGGGAGCATTAGTTTGATGATTTTATTTTAAGATTGTGTTTGCTGATAAGCCGGCATATCATTTAAGTTAAAGGCAATACAATAAACCATTTGCAAAATACTTTCCATATACCGATATGTAAGTTGAAAATAATTATGCTGTGCACTATCATATACAAACCAAGAATAAGAGGGAAAACCCATCTGCCTCTTTTTTGATGCCGCTCTAAAAAAATTAAAACAATAAGCAGTGTATAGATAATTCCGATAGTAAATAAGTAGGCAGTTAAACTGGCACCAAATATATTCATGATTAACCTTACCAATGCAGGTTCAATAAAAACTATGCCGGTAGCCACCATCCCCCTTGCATGCAGGTTAATATTGTGGCGGTATTTTATGGCAATAAAATAAGCTGTTGCTAAAACGATTAAATCTTTAAAGGGAACAAACAAAATGATATCCAGGTTCCTTTCATCAATATTATGGCGGCTGTGCACCAATAATATTACGGATATAAAAACTAAAGGAAATAAAATGTAAGAGAGTTTACCAATGAGCCTGTGCAAAACCAATTTCTTTTTTCTTATGAAAAAAGGCTGGGTAATAAGCATAGCAATCCAGAGCGTTACCATGGCAGCATGAAAATGAAAATAGAAATTAAAACCGGCAGCGCCATTAAAAAACTTTGCAAAATAAGACGGCCAGAAGCCCCAAATAACCAATACAAATAATCCTATAAAGTAATAGCCGGAAATATCGAAGCGGATTTTTGGTTTAGCTGTTTGCATTTATTTTTTTTAGAGCATACGTGTACTTGTTATTATGCATTTAGTGCTGTGAACTTGCATACATACAAAAAGTTGATTCCACTGCATTGCAGCAGTCTTCATCATTCATTTCATTCCTGTCTGTGCATTGCTCATCCGTAATAGAGCCGCCAACATAGGAATATGCATTTTTGGGTTGGGCATTTTGGCCTGTGTAGCAACTGGTAAAAGCTGAAAAAAATTAATACGCTACCACTGTTTTTGCAACTGTATCGTACCCAAAGCTTTTGTTATTTATCCAATCCTTAAATCCAATAATACCAGTACCCAATACAGTTACTGTAACCTGCTCATTTAAACCTGTACTTTGTGCTGATGCGGCACCATTGGATACACTGCTTACTTTCCAGTTAGTAAATTTTATAGAATAGTAGGGTGTAGCTGCCCCCGCTACATAAAAATTAAAAACAATGGCCTGGCCGGCAGATGGCTGCAAAGTAGATGAAACCATGTTGCTGAGAAAAGGAATGGAATTAATATCAGCCAGCTTAGTAATAGAAATGTCATTAATGTTGGTACTTGCCGGCGAGCCGCCGTTTGATCCTCCGCAGCTTATTGATCTAACTCCATACGTGCCATTGGTAAAACCATTTGCCGCACCTGTTAAAGTATAGGTAATGGAGTCTGCATTTGCAGCAGCAATTGCAGAAAATGCATTCCATTTTAAACCATCATGAAAGGCCGGAGTTTTTGTATTGCTGTTGTATATCATTAACCCTGCACTTGGGTTGCTTACACTGCTGGTATCGTTTAACCTTGGCAGTAAAATACCTTTGTTGGTGCTGGTTACATCAAGCACTGCATTTGCGCTTGGGGTATTGGTGCCAATGCCTACCTGTGCGTTTACCTTTACTGTACATATTAAGGCAATTAATATTAATGTTTTCATTGTTTTATTTTTTTTTGAATTTAAAATATACTTTATGGTTGCTGTTTCACTAAATCCTTTGTAAAAATGCAGGGCTTGCATTTACCAGAATTAAACTCTGCATGATTTTAATACAGAGAGATAATTTATCCCTCTGTATTAAATAACCTTATTGGAAAAACCCACTCATCATTTTTCTTTCACATCATCATTGCCAATATCCCTGATGCACAAATATTTTCCGTTTCGCTTTTCCCAAACGGCCATGTACTTTCCGGTGTATGTCACTTTTCCGGTAGAATCTTTAACTGTAGTTTTGCCCGTTTCTGTAGCGGTGTTTTCGCCGGCATATACATCCATTATTTCATAGGAGATAGTGGAACCTTTAGCTCTTTTTGCAATACTTGCTTCAATATCTTTCAATATAGCAGCCTTGCCTGCTATCATTGGTTTATTGTTAGACATCGTTACTGCATCCTCAGCATAAAAGGCTGCCAAAGCATTTGCATCACGGGCATTGTCTGCTGTAGCCCATGCATTTTCCAGGCTTTGAATTTCAGCTTTTAGTGCAGCCAAATCTGGTTTAACCGCCTTTTGTTCTGCGGGCTCAGCAGCTTTGGTGGTGGTGTCGGCAGCAGGGTTATTACACCCCACCGTAAAAAAGAATAATGCAACGCATACGGTTGCAAACCGTAAATAATTTTTTTTGTTCATTTTAATTTTTTTAAATGCCTACTCTAATCGGTTTTCGGCTTACCCGTTTTTTTGTTGATGATTATTGTTCAGTGATATATTGTATTTGCAGGAACTGTTTTTAGTAAAAGTGTTTTATTTTTTTAATTGTAATAAATATTGCGGGGCATTTTAGTTTTAAATAGCAGAAACTTCTACATTATAATTAGTTGTTTGTGGTACTTTGATGTCCTGCTTTTCTTCAGCAAAATACATATCAATAAAGCCTTTGTGTTTCGCATCTATTTTTCCTCTGTACACACAATTGAATGTATCTTTTACCAATTCATATGTACTGCCACTTATGTTTACTTTGCCAACTTCGCCACTACTTTCCATTCTGGATGCTGTATTAACCGTATCGCCCCAAATATCATAGGCGAATTTTTTTATACCTACAATGCCTGCAACAACAGGCCCTGAGTGAATGCCAAGGCGTAATTCAAAATAAGGCAGACCATTTTGCATTCTTTCCTGTTTGTTTGTTTCAATAAATTTTACCATCTCTATTCCTGCCGATACTACATCAAAAGGATGCGTGTTATTGCTTAAAGGTAATCCTCCTGCACACATGTAAGAATCACCAATGGTTTTTATTTTTTCGATTCCATGCCGGGTTACAATACGGTCAAATTCACTATAGCAATAATTAATTTCGGCTACCAGTTCTTCCGGAGTAAGTATTTCACTTGCCTGTGTAAAATTTTTAAAATCTGTAAAGAGTACACTTACTAAATCTAATCGTTTTGTTTTTGCAGTACCGGTAGCTTTTAATTCTTCAGCAGTTTCTGCCGGCAAAATATTCAGTAGTAATTTTTCACTTCTTTTTTTCTCTTTACCAATTCTGTTGCGTTGTTTAAAAAATACGGAGGCAAATAAAAGAACCGTTAAAAAGCCTCCTATAAAACCTGTCTTTACTATTTTTTGTCTTCGTATTTCCTGCTGCTGTATTTCTTTATTCTTGTTTAATAAACTAATTTCTCCTTCTTTCTTTTCCAGATCGAAACCAAACTGAAGGGTACCGAGTTTTTTATCTGTATTGATATTATAGATAGAATCTTTTACGGCGAGTAACAGGTTTTGGTATTTAAATGCATTGGTATAATCAGCTTGCTGCGCATATGATTCTGATAAGCCCTGGTATGCATTTTTTAATTCAACAACGGCATTCATGGGTAATGAAATTTCTACCGATTGTTTGTATGTTTTAATAGCTGCAGTAAAATTTCCGCTTGCCATATAAGCCTGCGCTAATCCAACAAGAGATTGCGTTTGATCAAGTTTTGTATCAAGCTTTTTAGCAATCTCATACGCTTCTGTATGCATTTGTATTGCCTTGCCGTATTTTTTTTGGCGGCTAAAAACCCTGCCGATATAATTAAGTGTGTAAGGAAGATTTTCTGTGCCCCTGTATGCTTTTTCAGATTGATATAAATATTCGAGTGCCTTATTGTCATCACCCATATTATAATACAATTCACCCAGGTTTACGGCACAGGTACCAATGGAATAATCATCTTTTATTACAAGACTTAATTTATACGACCTCAAAAAATACTCCAGAGCTTTATTCCTTGTAGCTACTTTATTTGAATATACTCCGCCAATATTAGTTAGTGAAGTCAGCACCCTTAATGTATCATCAAGAGCCTCTGACATTTTTAAAGACTGCAAATGTAATTCAAGCGCTTTAGCATCATCCCCCTGGTTAAAATAAACTGCACCCTGGTTACTGAGCATATTGGCAATTCCCTTTTTATCATTCAATAATTTATATACTTCAATAGCCTGCTGCCAGTTTAATACAGCTTCTTTATATTTCCCCCCCAGGTAATAACCAATTCCAATATTTTTACAGGCAAGAGCCAACCCTTTTTTGTAATTAATATTTTCTGCAAGCAGTTTTGCAGCGGTGGAAATAGTTATGGCTGTATCTGGACTGGTATTAAATAAGGCCTTACTTAATCCATTTAATACATCTACCCTTACGCTATCGGTAATTGTTGCTGACAATATTTTTTTAAGGCTGTCCACTTCGTTAGCAAAAACAGAAGTATGAAAGCAACCTGAAAAAATAAGATTTATTAAAATAATCCGTACTGCTTTTTTTTTCATCAACTCTTTTATTTAAATGTTACAAGCAAAGAATAAAAATTTCAGCCATTCATTCTAACGCGACAAAACAATTTTAAAAGATCATGCAATCATTAATAGAGAGACTGTTTTAAAGCCTCTCTATTTTTTGATAAAAATTTACCTCAGCTGCAACTTTACAAGTTTCACAACTTTGCGCTGCGTTCCCTGTTTTATTTCAACATAGTAAATTCCCCTTATCCATTTCTCTGTATTCACTTTCAGTTTGCTGTTGGCTGTTGTTTTTTGAACATATATTAACCTGCCATCAGTATTTACAACTCTTACATCCACACTTGTAATATTATCTTTTGCACTTGCCAGCACATCAAAGAAATTTACAAAAGGGTTAGGCGTTATTGTTACATTAAAAACAGGTAATACTTCTTCTGCTACTGCTGTTTCCTCTACAGCTGTTTCCACCCCGTCAGTTTCATTAATAGTAACTGCACTGCTTCTTAATGCGCTGCCACCTGAAGAGCCAACCCTTAAGCAGAAAGCATCCATCTTAATATAATCGCAGGTGATAGAACTTTGAATCCTTGCCTTTGCAGTACCGGCAGGTGCTGTAGCGGTGATGTTGTAATAAGCAAGTTGTCCAGAATTTATATCAACATTTTGAGTTACTGCTACATCTGTTTGCCCTAAAACTACACCTGCTGCATTACGAAAAATTAAACTCAGCTTAGGGTTGCACGATAAACCAGGTGTATGGGTTCCGGCAAAGCCTGTAAAGTTTAAAGTTGTACCTGCAGCAATATTTACATCCTGGTAAACAACAGAACTTCTGTTTGGCGAAATATTAAATCCATTTTTGGTGCCACATGCTACATAACCTGTACCCGATGATACTGAGCCACCGATTGCTGTCCAGCCTGTTGTTCCATTTTCAAAACTGCCATTGATTAATAAATTACCGGAGGTATTTATGCAATTACAATCGGGCAACAATCCAAAATCATATGAGTTATTGTTATTGTTATTTGTTCCTTCCGGTTCGCCTCCAATAGATAAGGTAATGGCCAATCCTCTTATTTCATTTCCTGCCTGCACCGATCCGTTGTCATCAAGATTTATATTATTATCCGGGTCACCTGCATTTACATTGCTGCTTACATAGCCTGCAGGCATAACAGCACCAACAATATAATTGCCGGGTGCAAGACCTGCAAATGAGTAGTAGCCTGTAGCATCGGTTACAGTTGTTGCTATTGCTGCTCCATCTGCAACATTGTTGTTATCATTATCTTTATACAACCTCATGGCTATATTTCTAATACCATTTTCGCTGCTACTGTTAATTCCATTATTATCTGTATCGTACCATACCCTGTTACCCAATGCCATTATGGAAGGAATAAATCCTGCATCAACTGTATTATTTGTTTGATTTAAGTTTAATACAATTCCTGTTACGGTTCCATTTATTGGGTCACTATCTTTTGTATCATCACCTATATTACTTAGCGTAGCACTAAAGCCTGCAGGCGTAGTAAAGGAAACGCTATAAGTTGCCGGCACCAGGTTATTGAAACTATATGCTCCATTGTTATCGGTAGCAGTTGTTGCTAAAACTGTTCCTGCGCTATTTAATAAACGAACGGTTACTCCTGCCATACCTGGTTCATTTATATTCTGAATACCATTTGCATTGTTATCTCTGAATACAAAATTTCCGATAGATGAACAGTTGGTTGCAGCAGTTACAACAACACTTGTTATTAATGAAACACAGCCTGCAGCATTTTTTGCTGTTAAGCTATAAGTGCCTGGCACAACTGCTGTAAATATTCCTGTTGTATTTGTATAGCCACTTCCATTTATACTAAATGTTAATCCTGTTTTTGATGAAGTAACCGTTATCGTTCCTGTAGCTACTGAGCAAGTAGGTTGCGTAACTGTAGCAGCAGGCGCAGGAGGTAATGCTTTAGGTGCAGCGGTTACAATTGCTGCGGCACTCGTGCATCCATTTACCGTTGTTGTTACGGTATAATTTCCTGCTGTGCTAACAGTAATAGAAGATGTAGCGGCTCCATTACTCCACAGTAAAGAGCCGGTGGCAGTAGTGGAAAGTATTGAACCCGCACAATTATTTACAACTGTTACAACAGGGCCAGCAGCAAGAGCCGGTACCGTTAATATTCCATTTTGGTAAACAGGATAATAATTTGGTGGAGCATCCTGTTGCACCAATGCAGAAGGTATAATTTGATAAGTGCCCGGGCTAAGATTACCCGTGCCTGCATTTGCATTTAAATTATTAAGCACCGTATATGTTGGTCCTGTAGCAACTACATTACTATCTGCATCTTCGTATTGATAAATTGTTTTAGTGCTTGAATAAACAGGCTGCTCCCCATTGCAACCAGCAATGGTATCTTTTGCTTTTACAAATAATGTATCGGGTATAATAGTAAGATTTCCCAACCCATACGTAATATCAAAGTTTTCAGATATCAATACACCTGGCCCTATCAGCCAATTGCCCACTGTGTATCCTGAAATCATATTCATAGATTGGAAACCTGATAAAGAATCTGTAGGATCTGTATATACATCCAATGAGTCCACAATTAATAATACATTTTCATTGGTTTCATTATTGAAGCTGTTACCGTTTACGGCTTGCTTTGCATTCACTGCCTGTTTAGAATTCACCATCTGTTTAGCATTCACGGTTGCAAAACCATTTACCGCTTGCTTGGCATTTACCGCAGCTTTTGCATTCACGGCTTGTTTGGCATTTACCGCCTGCTTGGCATTGCGCAAAATAGCATTGGCAGAATCTGTTTGGTAATCGTAAATAGATTCCGGAGCTAAAGGAACAAAGATGGTAGTGTCGTTTACAATACCGTTCACCGCTTGCTTTGCATTAACGGCTTGTTTTGCATTTGCAGCAGCTTTATCCGTTGTCATAAAACTCATGTTAAGAAAGTCAGCAGCCGTTAATCCATTCACTGCCTGCTTTGCATTTATCAACACTACTGCATTAGACATGGGTGTTTGATGCGTAACTTTTAATGAATCTAAGAAAGCAGGTCGCTCCAATGAATCTACCAGCGTAGCATTGTATGCGTAATTAAATTGTAATTGTTTTCCTTTAATAGCTCTGCCATACGCAATCGTAGTATCTCTTGGTGTAATGGTAACCGGCATTCTGTTTATGGTTAATAATCCATCTACAAAATTGTAATTGTATAGTGCAGATAAAGCAATAGAAGCTGGTAGTGTAAGATTTGTAACAGATGAGGAAGCACGCCTGTAATACAAACCAATATTACTCTGGCTGTTTGCTGAAGATGAATACGTAACATCTGTCAAACCAAGGTCTGCAAGTGTTAACCCTGTTGAGTCTAAGGGTTGGTCATTTATTTTTACAGCAATGGAATAAGCAGGTATTTTTTCGCCAAATTTTTTCACTGCACTATTTACGGTTACAGTTACATTGGCTGGCATTGTACCAAAAAAGTACAATGAATCACTGGCACCACCATCTAAATTATTGGTTGTAATGCCGGGGTTATAAATCATTAAAGGTGGATTGCCCAGGAATGAAGGAATACTTGCAGTAAGTTGTTTTCCATTATTTGTAACTGTTGCCGGAATGGTATCGTAGCGGAAAATAATAGATGCATTGCTGGCAAAATATTCTCCGTTGATAATAATATTTACCGGATCTACACCTGGTGTGTAAGCAGAATCCTGCAAGCGCATACGGGTAACTAATGGGAAAGGATTGGAGAATGTTTTCAAAGCTGCGTCGGCCTGTACAAATCCATAACCGGTGTTTACATCATAGCCGGGTATGTCCATATCAATGGCACTTGTTTGCAATAATGTTTTCATTTGCGGCCCTGTAAAAGATTGACCGTTAAAATATTTTTTCTTTGCTTCCATCAGCAAAGCGGCTACTGCAGCGGCATGCGGAGCAGCGGCAGATGTGCCAAAGAAATTAGGGAATGGATCATTATCAATATTTACGCCACCAAAATTTACTGTTGTATTTACACCATTAGGTGCAGTAATGTCTGGTTTAAGTCTGTTATTACCATTCACCAATGTGCCACCTCTTGAAGAAAAAGAGGCAACTGATGGAGTATTGCCGAAAGCAGGTGTATTGGTATACAATACAGCACCTACAGTGATGGCACCTGCCGCATTGGCCTGGCCAACAATAGTGCTTGTGCCCTGAGTGTTTCCGTTGATCGAGCCTTCTCCTCTGAAAATAATGTATTTAAATAGTACATTGCCGCTACCGCTTTTACGGGTAACAATAATTTTTGCATCCACATCTGCCAACACCACGAATGGCATTACTTCAAACGGATCGCCCCGCAGATTGTTCCTGTTGAAACCAAAAAGGGTGCTATCGCCGTTGGGAGTAACAAGATATATATCCATGTCGTTAGCCGCACCCGTAGCAACTCCGTCAATACCGGTTACAGAATAAAAATCATCATCCCATTGCATGGCAAGTGTATAAGTGCCCTTGGTTAATGTGATGGGTTGATAAAAACCGGTTGCTCCAAAATTGTGTGCCTGACCTGCACCTGAGAATCTGGCCGGTGGAGCAATCGGACTGAAAACTGCTTCATACGATTTAATACCAAAGTTGCCTGCTGAAGTAAAATAATTTACGCCGGAAGCAGTAACATCATCCACAGCCTGTGCAATAACACCATCGCTGAAGTATGGCTCAGTTATATAAGTAATATCATCTACAATTACCTTGCAACCTGAATCCCTCAATGACTTTATACCATCAGCCATATTGCCTGCACTTATAAAGCCGGAATGGAAATACAATTGCGCATCAGGTGCCACATCATGCACAATCTGCATCATTGCACGTCCTTCATCAGTGGCCCTTCCATATGGATACTCTGCTGAAACTTTCACGGGCAGTTTATGAACAGGGTTAGCGGTTCCCGGCAAATCCCCATTGATAACATCTAATTGCGCCGGGTTACCAAATTTGGTATTATAGCTATCACTCATTACACCCACTTTTACACCCTTTCCTGAAATTTTCCACGCCTGTTTTGCCTTGTCGGATGCCATTGCTTTATCTCCTTGTGTGGTGGTTAAGCCTGTAAGTCCTGAAGCTATTGGTGTAAAGTATGGCCTTGCATAGTTGATATCCTGTGTAAGCATGTTCAGCTTGGGTAAATTGCGTATTGGTATAAAGCCGGTGATGATAAGTGTTGAATCCCCGTTGTCAACAAAGTCACGCATTCCATATGTGGCGGTCTTTAGCAGATTGTAAACTGTATTATAGTTGCCATCCATAACGATAACTTCAATCAGTATCAGGGTATCATTGGTAATGCTGTCTTTTTTAAACAGGAAAATATTATTGGCGAATGTTGTATCGGCCAGTGATCCCGGGAATTTGTACAACTGTGTCAACTCTGAACCAATCAGGCTGTCTGTAGCACCAGTAACCGGTGGCTTGTAATAAGGAATGATACAGTTGGTAAGCCGCACATTTAATGAGGCAGTGGCTGTACAGCCGGTAGCATCAGTAACTGTATAATTATATGTGCCTGCAGCCAGATTGGTTGTTGCATCTCCACCATAAGTGTAAGGTGCTGTACCGCCTGTAGCAATCAATGTTACACTGCCGGTTGTTTGTCCATTTTCTGTGCAAATAATTAAAGTATCACTTGCAGATGTAGTCAATTTTACATTACAGCAAACCGTTCCGGTAACAACTCCACCTGGTGCTATCCAATTTGAACCAACACCTGATAATGCAAAATTGATAAGGGATCCGTTATTGTTGGCTCCACTGGCATCGGTTAGGCTTGTTTCTGTTGGATTGGCAGCCCCAGCAATGCCTTGATTGAAATGATAAGCAGCAACCAATCCAGGTTGTGCAGCAATTTCGCAATTCATGCCTGCCTGAATTTGTGCCTGTGTACGGGCTACATTCCACACACGCACTTCATCTATTGAACCATTAAACCAATTGAGGTTAAAATCGGGCCAGCCGCCAATTCTTCCAATATTATTTCCTGTAGTAATATTTCTTACAAATCCATCATTAATGGTATTGTCGAAATTATTATTGATATACATTTTTATCGCAGTGCCTGTTCTTGTAACTGCAACATGCGTCCATTGATTTAATGGAAGCGTATTAGTACTTTCATGATAGAAATAATTGGGATCACCTGATTTACCCATTTCAAATGCTAACTTATTTCCGGCAGTGAAATTAAACCAGTTGCCATCTCCATTTGGTTCATTGGTTCTGTTGCTTAGAATGTAGGCACCATTCAAAGTACTTTGATAAATCCATGCTTCCACAGTAAAATCAGAAGTGCCTAAATTAAAATCGGACGTTTGCACATAATTATTTACACCATCAAAATTTAATGCAGCAGCAGGAGTACTTAAAGGGCATGTTAAACTATAAGTTGCAGTAGCATCTTTACCAGCAGCCCAATTGGTATTCATGTAAGAAACATTATCAACTTTTATACACGTTAATAATGGATTACTTAATGTACTAAAAGCTCCAAGATTTGTGTTATTACCATTTTGAATATTTAAACTTGTAAGTTGATTAATATTACAAAAAAGATTATTCAGATTGGGATTTTGGCTTAAATCTAAACTTGTAATAGCATTGTTGGTGCAGGTTAAATTTGTTAAGCCAGGGTTAGCCGTTACATTTATTGCCGTAAGTAAGTTGTTAGGGCAATTAATAATAACCAACGTATTTGTTGCAGGTAACAGCACACTTGTAATTTGATTGTTACCAAAATTTACATTTATTAAATTGGTACAAGCAGAAAGGTCTAAATTACCTGAGAGTTGATTTGCAAAAATCTGCAAACTGGTAATATTTGCATTGGGTGTGAAGTTTAGATTGTTGATGTTATTTGAAGAACAATCTATTGATACTAAACCCGTATTTAAAGTTATGTCAAGACTTGTTAAATTATTGTTGGAGCAATTTAAAGAAATAATTAATGGGAAAGCCTCTATACCAGTTAAATTAGCAATACCTAACCCACTAACATTAATAGCTCCATTATATGCTGCAGCTTCTGTACATTGTATTTCTCCATCTGCATTTGTGTTAATGGATGCATTGGCCAGCAAAGCATTTTTAAAATTTACATCAGGTATGTTTACCACGCAAGGCAATTCTCCAACCTGAAAATCGCCTAAACTTGTAAAAGGTGTTCCACTTACACTCGTTGCATTTTGAAATACAGTTACTGGATATGTCCAACTGCCGGCATTATATCTACCCACTTTAAAAAGTGAAGGCGTTGCTCCAGGATCTGCATCAGCAGCAGGCCAAACAAAAGTTGTTTGTGCATCCGTAAAAACCATTCCATTATTTACAATACTCCAATAACGGTTTACTGTTTTGCTGGCAATAAAATTAGATGTGCCAATATTTGGATGGTCGGTATTGGTGGTAGATACCGTTACACTACCAGTAGTTGAAGCTCCAATTAATATTAAAGAAACAGGTGCATAACCACCAGCATCTCCAACAAGAAAATTTCTTGTATTAGTACCCGTGGGGTATTGCATTTCTAAATTTCCATTTACATAATAATTCGTTGGCGTAAGGTTTTCAACAATGGCACTGCTGGTAAGAATAATTTTATTAGTGCCTGTATTTAAATTTCCAAAATCAAATTGCAACGAAGTAGTAATAGTTTGGTTGGATGCTAAAAAACAACCATTATTGTTAGCCGTCCTAAGAATTGCAATGCTACCTGTACCACTAATGGTTGTAGAAGTAACATCGGGTCTTGGGTTTAAGACCGCATTTATAGTACCATTATTAGTCAAGGTTAATCCTCTATATGCAATTAGGGAACTCATTCCTTCAATTAATGCGCCGCTAGTTACATTTAGTAAATGATTATTTGCCCACACCGTAGCTGCAAAACTATTTAGTTCCAAATCTGTTCCTGCACCATTATTTATAGTAAGTGTA
>JAYVGA010000270.1:0-8385 GCA_043772635.1 Chitinophagaceae bacterium | reverse complement strand
ACGCATTACCTGTACCGGACCCAATCGCCTTAAAGGTTGCCAGGTTTAAAATTCATTTTTAAAATCGCTTCTCTATGGGGGGCGATCTTATATCAAAAGCCACAAATTCATTTCTACCGGCTTCATTTTAATATAAAAATTATCTTATGTTTGTGCTAAGCTTTACCTATATGTATCATTCTGTTAACTTTTCATTTAGATCTAAGATCAAAAATTATTGTAGTCTAATCCTTTTCTCTAGTCTAATCCTTGCTTTTTTTACGAGTATTATTTCCTGCCAAAAAGAAATCAGCTTTGAGGGAGAGATACAGCCTGGCAGCGATACCGCCGGTAATAACCTACCTACCAATACATCCAGGGATACAATTTATATAAATCGTATTGTACGCACCCTGCTCCGGTCGGGCAGTTATGATACCGTGATGGTTACTCTCTTTACTTACGATAACCAAAGGCGTCTTAAAAGCTGGAGGGACTATCCAACAACAAATTTAGGTTATCCCGAAAGCATGGAATTTAGCTACAATGGAACGGATACCTTGCCCAATATTTCAAAATATACAATCAAAGCTACTGGTTCCGCTGATTCTGTGATACAGTATTATCATTTTTTTTACGATAATACTGCCCGTAAAATAAAGGATTCGGTACTAAAGGTTTCTACTACTGCACCTATTAACTCCGGCTGGGTAGACCAGTTTTATTATTTTGCCAATAAAAGTGTAACAGTAGGTAAATACCAGGACCCTGCCTCTGTTTATCTTTATAAAGATACTTCAACGCTGGATGCACAAAACAATATTGTAGATACAAAATTTTACTCGGGCGCAAATTATGATTATCTCTATCATGCCACTTTTAATTTTGATAATAAAAACCACATTTATTCAAAATGTAATATCCGCAAAGCGATTCCTAAAAATACCGGGGGTGGTTTTTCACATAAATATAGCGGTGCTAATAATATTAGTTTTCAAAAAATAGATTATTTCAGTAGTGCTGATCAAATTACCAATACAATTACCTATAATCAGTACAATTTCCCTCTTACGCTGCAATGTAAATACTATAATGATGACTATAAGTTTCACTTTTTTTACAGGACACTTCCATAGGCTTTGCATGTATTTTGATTACAGAACCTGATCTTCGGTCCCGCTCCTTGCCCAAACCCAAAATATCCACAACCAATAAACCTCTAAGAAAATGAACCAGTAAAGCATTTAATTTGCATTCATGCAACAATACTTAAAGCTACTTGAACATATTATAGATACCGGCACCGATAAGGCCGACCGCACAGGCACAGGTACCCGCAGTGTATTTGGCTACCAGATGCGCTTTGATTTAAGTAAAGGCTTTCCTATGGTAACCACCAAAAAAACACATTTAAAAAGTATTATTTACGAGCTGCTTTGGTTTTTAAACGGTGATACCAATATTGCATATTTAAAAGACCACAACGTAAAAATATGGGATGAATGGGCTGATGCAAACGGCGACCTTGGTCCCGTATATGGTAAACAATGGCGGAGCTGGCAGGGTGCCGGTGGGGTAGAAGTAGACCAGGTAAAAGATCTTATCCATCAATTAAAAACAAATCCTGACAGCAGGCGCCTTATCATAAGCGCATGGAATGTGGCGGAATTGCCCAAGATGAAACTGATGCCCTGTCATTGCCTTTTTCAATTTTATACAACCCCCTCTAACTCCCCCGGCGGAGGAGAACGCAGACGTTTGAGTTGTCAGCTTTATCAGCGTAGTGCAGATGTTTTTTTGGGTGTGCCTTTTAATATTGCCTCGTATGCATTATTAACGATGATGATTGCACAGGTGTGCGATATGGAGCCGGGAGAATTTATACACAGCTTTGGTGATGTACATTTATACAATAACCATTTTGAGCAGGCAAAACTGCAACTGGGCAGAACTCCTTTTGCGCTTCCACAAATGAAAATAAACCCTGCCGTAAATGATATTTTTAATTTTAAATTTGAAGATTTTGAACTGGCAAATTATGAAAGCCATCCGGGTATAAAGGCGCCGGTGGCGGTGTGAAACATTCTTTAAAATAAGCAGTTGGTTTAAATATTGCCAGCGGAATCTATATAATCTGGTATACATTCCGCTGGCAATAAATTTATTTTCTTTTATTTTTCTCATGCACATTATTATCCTGCTGTAAAAATTTATTTTATTTGTAAAAAATTATTATCAGCGGAATGTACCTATTTTTGTATAGATTCCGCTGGCAATAAATAATATCATTATGGATAAAATAATTATAGGACGGCAGGAGGAACAGGAAATTCTTGCAGATATAATAAGGTCTGAGGCAGCAGATATGCTTGCCATAACCGGAAGGAGACGGGTAGGGAAAACCTACCTGGTAAAAACCTATTTTCAAAGTAAAATTCATTTTGAGTTTAGCGGAATATTAAATTCTGATAAAGAACAGCAACTGCAAAGTTTTGCAATAGCACTCAGCGGGCAAAGCAGGGAGCGTGCAGCAAAGCCTGTTCCTGCAAACTGGATGGAGGCATTTCATCAATTAACCGGTTACCTGGACAGGTTAAAAAGTAAAGGAAAAATAATAATATTTATAGATGAGCTGCCCTGGCTTGACTCTCATAAATCTAAATTTTTACCTGCACTGGATTGGTTCTGGAATAGCTGGGCAGTTAATAAAAATATTCTTGTAATTATTTGCGGTTCGGCAGCATCATGGATGACCAGTAAAATTATTAACAGCAGGGGAGGCCTCCACAACAGGGTTACCAAACGTATTCACCTGGAGCCATTTAATTTAACCGAAACAGAAGCTTATCTTAAATACAAGGGTATACAAATTTCCAGGTACCATATTGTACAGCTATATATGGCACTGGGGGGCATACCACATTATCTTAAAGAAATTAAAAAAGGACAGAGTGCTGCACAAAATATTAACCGCATTTGTTTTGAAAAAAAAGGATTGCTGGTAAATGAGTTTGATAATTTATATAATGCCTTATTTGTAAATGCCCGGCAGCACATCAGCATCATCCAGGCACTTGCTTCCAAACAAAAAGGATTATCCAGGGCTGAAATTTTAACTGCATCAAAATTAAAAGATGGAGGCAGTTTCAGTAAACTGCTAAATGAATTAGAGCAATCTGATTTTATAAAAGGATATTATCCTTTTGATAAAATTAAAAAAGAAACCTTATACAGGCTGGTAGATGAATACTCTCCTTTTTATCTAAAATTTATCCGTAACAAAAAGAATATAAACTGGCAACAAATGGCTGCTACGGCAACGTACAAAACCTGGAGTGGTTATGCTTTTGAAAATATCTGCATGAAGCATATTGGTAAAATAAAAAAGGCATTGGGAATAGCTTCAGTTTATACTGAATCTTCCAGTTTTTTTTATAAGGGCGGAGCTACCACCGGCGGTGCACAAATAGATCTGCTGATAGACAGAAAAGATGGTGTAATAAATATCTGCGACGCTAAGTTTTATGACAAAGCTTTTACCGTTACCAAATCTTATGCAGATGAGTTAAGAAATAAAATGCTGGTTTTTCAGGAAAAAACCAAAACAAAAAAAACGCTTTTTATTACCATCATTTCCACTTATGGCGTTGTACAAAATATTCACAGCATAGGTTTTGTACAGCAGCAGGCCACTATAGAAAATTTATTTTAGTACAGTACTATTTTATTTATTTTTTCGTTCTTATAGCATCCAACGCTATTGTATGAAAAAATTTTACTTCTCATTATTACTGCTTTTGTGTTTTTTTATCAGCTACGCCCAGCCATTACAGGATACCAGCGGCAAGCTGATAGAACAAAAAGAAAATATCATTACGGCATCTACCATTATTAAAGTAGAAAACCTGGGACAGCTTATCAATACAGAATATCCGGAGATGCGCCCCACCATTTCTGCTGATGGTAACCTGCTTTTTTTTATACGCCAGGGGCATCCTGCAAATGTGCAGATACAAACCGTTCCCAATGCACAGGATATATGGTACAGCACCAGGGATACATCCGGCAACTGGAGCAAAGCAAAACATCTTAATGGCTCGGTAAATGCCTCTCACTTTAATGCTGTGTACTGGATTTCACCCGACCTGAATACCCTCTTAATAAAAGGCGCATTTACCGAAGGGCAATACCTGGGCACCGGCGTAAGCATGCTGCGCCGCATGGAAGATAACAGCTGGAGCCCTGCACAAATGCTGAGGATACGCAATTTTAATAAGTTTGCCTACACCCAACAGTTAGGAGCTTCTATGGGACAGGATGGAAAAACACTGCTCTTTTACATGACTGATAAAAAAGAAAGTTATGATAACGATTTATATGTTTCGTTTTTAGAAGGCGGCGATATATGGACGGCACCCAAAAGCCTGGGTAAAAAAATTAACCTGCCGGATTATAATGAGATGAGTCCTTTTATTGCAGCAGATGGTGTAACCCTCTATTTTAGCAGCGACAGGCCGGGTGGCCTGGGTGAAAATGATATATGGATGACCAAACGCTTAGATGAAAGCTGGCAAAAATGGAGCGAGCCCATAAACCTTGGCAGCCCTATAAACACCAGCGGCAGCGAGGCATTTTTTACACTGGATGCCGGTGGCGAATATGCTTACCTTACCAGCAGCGATGGAGCTTTTGGCGCCAGCGATATTGTAAGGATAAAATTACTGGAAAAAGAAAAACCCGATCCCGTAGTGCTGGTGAGTGGCAATGTATATAATGCAAAAACGAAAGAACCATTAAATGCAGATTTGATTTATGAAACCCTGCCCGATGGAACGGAAGTGGGCAAAGGAACATCCAGCCCGATTGATGGCGCTTTTAAAATAGTATTGCCCTACGATAAAAATTACAGTATTCATGCATCGGCTGATAAATTTTTTGCCATCTCCGAAAATTTAAACCTTGACTCCCTGATAAAAATAGGTTATAAAGAAATTCACAAAGATCTGTACCTGGTACCCATAGAAATTGGCCAGGTGTTTCGGCTGAATAATGTGTTTTTTGATTTTGACAAATACGATCTGCGGCCGGAATCTAATACCGAATTAAACAGGGTTGTAGCGTTTTTAAATGAATACCCTAAAATTGAAATTGAAATGAGTGCGCATACCGATAGCCGGGGCACTTATGAATATAATATTATCCTCAGCCACAACAGGGCAAAATCTGTAATGGAATATATTGTACAAAAAGGAATTGCTGCCGGCAGAATTGTATTTAAAGGATATGGAGAAACAAAGCCTGTTGCAGCTAATACAAATGCAGATGGCAGCGATAATGCAGAAGGTAGGCAGGTGAACAGGAGAGTGGAGTTTATGATACTGAAAAACTAATGCTGATATCGGATTTTTAAATGTCGGATTTGGATGTAAGAACATCCGACGAATTCATTTTCATTTTTCAATAGTAAATTTTCTTATTTACTTTTGATGTATGGACGATACTTCAAATAATTATATGGCTGTTGTTCCTCCCCACCGGGGAGTTTAGTTAGAGCCCTGCGAAATTTTTTCCTTTTATCAATAGTAAATTTTCTTATTTACTTTTGATGCATGGATGATATCTCAAATAATTATATTGCTGTTGTTCCCCCCCCGCCGGGGGAGGTTAGGTGGGGGCTTTCTCTTATTGTAGCCGCCAGCACCAACAACGCCATAGGCAAAAACAACCAGTTGCTCTGGCATTTGCCACAGGATTTAAAGTTTTTTAAAAACACCACCTGGGGCATGGTAGTGGTAATGGGCCGCAAAACTTTTGAAAGTGTAAACAAACCTTTACCCGGCAGAACCAATATTGTTATTACAACAAAACAAGACTGGACAGCAGAAGGCGTATGGGTGGCCAAAGACCTGGACGATGCCATAACGCAGGCAAAAACTACCAACTGCAAAGAAATATTTATCATCGGTGGCGGAGAAATTTATAAACAAACCCTGCCTGGTGCCCATAAAATTTATATAACCCGTGTGCATGCACAAATAGAAGGGGATACATTTTTTCCTGTGATAGATGAGACCGTTTGGAGCCTCAAAGAAAATATAGATTTTAAAGCCGATGAAAAACATGCGTATGATTTTTCATTTCAAACATGGGTGAGAAATGAGGAATAAAAAATTAGTAATGAAAAATAAGGAATGAGGAATAACAAAGTGGGAGTCATTGCTAACATGAGGTTATATTCTAAAAACAATTCTTTCTACCATTAATGAGCCACCCACTTCCTTATTTCTTATTTTTACTTTCTTATTTAAACTTTCTTATTCCTTCTTATTTTGTATTCAACTTTTCAATTAGCAAAAAAATATTTTAAATACTATCTTACTGCTTCAAGCAGCAAAGGCCACGGCGTACACTCTCCTTTTGTTTTTGATTTTATAAAGCAGGTAAAAAACGATTTTAAAAAATATGATTGTTATCATGATATTGAAAAAATAAGGCAGCAATTGTTGAAGGATAAAACAGTGATTGAGGTACAGGATTTTGGCGCAGGATCTACTGTTATAAAAGCCAGTAAGCGCAGGGTAGATAAAATGGCAGCCTCCTCATTGAAGCCGAAAAAATTTGCGCAGCTTTTATTCAGGATAGTGCAGTATTACAAGCCCAATACTATTGCAGAGCTGGGCACTTCTTTTGGCATTACCAGTGCTTATCTTTCCAGTGGCCAGAGCCAGGCAAAATTGTATACATTAGAAGGGGCTGCGGCTATAGCTGCTATTGCACATCAAAATTTTAATACACTGGGTTTAAATAATGTGGAGCTATTGCCAGGTGATTTTAGAGATACGCTTCCACAACTTTTAAAAAAAATCCCTACCGTAGACCTTGCATTTGTAGATGGGAATCATAAAAAAATACCCACCCTCCAATACTTTAACCAGCTTCTCAGCCACTCCACTCCCGCTACCATTCTCATCTTTGATGATATACACTGGAGCCTGCAAATGGAAGAAGCCTGGGAGCAGATAAAAGCTCACGAAGCCGTTACCCTCAGCATTGATCTTTTTTTTATAGGCATTGTTTTTTTTAAAAAAGAGTTTAAAGAAAAGCAACATTTTACCATCCGGTTTTAATTTCACTTAACTTTACGGCTGCAATCAAATTTATACAATAAAATATCCATATTCAACCCGGCAGTTAAATGTATAAAGAGCTGCTTTCTGAATAATAAAAAACCAGCGAAAATATGGTAATCGGCGTTTTAAAAGAACCAGTAACAGAAACAAGGGTTTCTCTTTTGCCCGAACATATTGCTACACTTCTTAAATGGAATACAACCGTATTTATAGAAATCAATGCAGGCGTAAATGCTTTTGCAACCGATGAAAAATATTCTGGCGCTGGTGCTCTTATACACTCCAGGGAATCTATCCTGGCGCAGGCAGATATAATCTTATCTATTAATGCTCTTACGGCTACGGATATAGATCAGTGCAAAGCAAAAATTTTATTAGGGTTTTACCAGCCACTCTTTAATGCCGCTATGATAAAAGACTGGGCCGGCAAAGCGTTCAGCATTTTTAGTATAGATATGTTGCCCCGCACCACCCGTGCACAAAGTATGGATGTACTGAGCAGCCAGGCCAATATTGCCGGCTACAAAGCAGTGCTGCTGGCAGCTAATTTATTTCCAAAATATTTTCCGATGTTTATGACGGCGGCAGGTAGCATTCCGCCTGCAAAAATACTTATACTGGGTGCCGGAGTAGCGGGCCTGCAGGCCATTGCAACCGGCAGGCGTTTGGGCGCAGTTATAGAAGTGTTTGATACAAGGCCGGCAGTAAAAGAAGAAGTAATGAGCCTGGGCGCAAAATTTATAGAAGTAGAAGGTGCCGCAGATGCCAGTAAAGCAGGTGGCTATGCAGTAGAACAGAGTGAAGAATTTTTGCAAAAACAAAAAGCAAAAATTTCGGAGAGTGTAGCCAAGGCAGATATTATAATTACTACTGCACAAATACCCGGCAAAAAAGCACCCATATTAATTACAGACGAAATGATGCAGGCTATGAAAAATGGTGCAGTGATAATTGATATTGCTGCAGCCACCGGTGGCAATACCTCGCAAACAAAAAATGATGAGACAGTACATTATTATGGCGTACGTATTGAAGGCAACAGCCGCCTGCCAGGCAGTATGCCCAGCGATGCCAGCAAATTATATGGTAAAAATATCCTGAACTTTTTGCAGCTTATTATAAATAAAGAAGGCACACTTAATTTAAATTTTGAAGATGATCTGGTAAAAGGAACATGTATAGCGCATGGGGGAGAAATTACAAATGAGAGAGTATTGGCAGGAGTCGGGAGTTAATAGTTAATAGTTAATAGTTAGGAGTCGGGAGTCAATGGGCA
>JAYVGA010000269.1:0-9168 GCA_043772635.1 Chitinophagaceae bacterium | reverse complement strand
CGTTTTGCGCATATTTTATGCCATTACGGGGCTTTTGGTACAACAAATTCTTCACAAAATAAACACCAGTGTGGATTACGTAATTATAGGGAGACCCTGCGTAAATTCTTTATTTTCTCTCTGCACCACCTGCTTCTCAGCGTGCCACTACTCGCTGCGTAAAATTTTATTTTTATTGCTCTGCTGGTACTGCCTTAGGGGCCACTGGCTCTGGCTTTTTGCAGCAGGGAGGTAATTTTTTGTAAGAGGTTTCTTCTGCTGCCACATCATCTGCATCGTAGCCCACGGTGGCAATGGCGGCTTTAATGTTTTCTATATTGGTGCGGTCTGTAAGCCAGGTAACACCGGTTACTTTTTTCTTTACATCTACTTTTACACCCGTAACGCCGTATTGCCTCAGCAGGTATTTTTCTATACGGCCCTTACACATCTCACATTGCACACCCGGTGTTTTAATTTCTGCTTTGCCAGTAGTTTTTTGCTGGGCAGCAGCACTCAAAACAAAACCAATAATAGCCAGTAATGTTAATTGCATATATTTCATATCTCAGATATTTTGTGGTCTAAAGATATTTTATCCTATCCATTCTGCAGGATTATTTCTCCAATTTAACAAGCTGTTTAACTGTTTGAGATTTACAATGGCTTTTTCTATGGCCAGTTTTATCAGCACTTCATAGTTGGTTAAAGATATAAACGGGATACCCGCTTTTTTAAAGGCATCCACAGCCTGGGGAAACCCGTAATTAAAAATAGAAACCAACCCCACAACTTCCACCTTAGCCTGTTGTAATACTTCGCAAACCTGCAAACTGCTTTTGCCGGTAGAGATAAGATCTTCTATTACTAAAACTTTTTGCCCGGCTGTATAGGCTCCTTCAATCTGGTTTCCCATGCCATGTTCTTTTGGCTTTGGCCTCACATACATATAAGGAAGTTTTAGCTGATCTGCTGCCATAGCACCCCATGCAATACCGGCTGTAGCTACGCCGGCCAGTGCTTCTGCCCCTGCGAACTGTTCAAAAATAACACTGCACATTTCGCTTTTTATAAAATCACGAACGTAAGGAAAGGAAAGAATTTTTCTGTTATCACAATAGATAGGGCTCTTCCAGCCACTGGCCCAGGTATAGGGATCGGCAGTGTTTAACTGTACGGCATTTACCTGTAATAATTTTTCTGCTACTGCGGTTTCGTTGGATGTCATTTATTTTATTTGAAAAATGTAATAATTGTTTAGCAAATGGAAATACTTTACTGTTTTGTATTAAAGAGGTTTAGTGGTTTAAAAGTTTAGAGGTTTAGATTACAGGCTAAATCATCAAACGATCAATTATACAAAGATCCGGGCATCCCGGCAAAGATAATGGTTGATTAAATGAATATAAAACCAATGAGTTATTTTTACCTTTATAAAACTATATGCCATGCAGATAAAAATTTACTTTAATGAAAAACCGGTATATCTCTGTGATGAAATAGATGACAATCTTAATGAAATCATGCATCATCCCGATGCAGTTTTTATAGATGAACTTTCTACTCCCGCCATAAAATCGTTGCTGCACGAAATTAAAAAAGATGATTTTCATGCAGGAATTATCTGGAATAAGGATATTGAAAAACTGAAGAAAGCTTTTTTTAAAAACTTTATGCTTATTGAAGCTGCCGGTGGCATTGTACAAAATAAAGAAAAGGAAATATTGTTTATTTTTCGCCGGGGCAAATGGGACCTGCCAAAAGGAAAGATGGAAAAAAAAGAAAGCCCGGAGGAATGTGCAAAGCGGGAAGTAGAAGAAGAAACAGGTGTGAACGATTTAAAGCTTAAAAAAAAGGTTGGAGAAACTTACCATACTTATGATGAGTTTGGAAAACATATTTTAAAAACCAGTCACTGGTTTTATTTTACAAGCAACTACAAACAAAAACCAGAACCACAAACCACAGAAGATATTACAAAAACAGAATGGATAAAAACCAAAGACATTAAACTACCCATGAGTAATACTTTTGAAAACATAAAAGATATTTTGGAAAGATTTTTTGATGAACCGTAGTAGTTAATTATTTTTTCTTACCTGACCATATCTCATACCGTATAAAAACATTTAGTGAAGTTGATTTTTTCTTAATCAATTCTCCTGTGATACTATTTGTATATTTTATGTATGGACTAAAGTCTGCTGCATATCTTGCTCCTGCAGAAAAACGCCTCCACTGATACTGCGTTTCTAATAACCACTGCATATTATTCCTGGTAAAGCTTGAATCATTTTTATCGTTTACAATTCCTGATGAAATAAGCGAATCTATACCTGCGATTCTTTTCACTATATCAACACCCGATATGGCTCCGGAAAATTTATTATAAATTATTCCTGCCCCGGCAGAAAACCCGGACTTAATAAAAACATTAAAACTTAAGGGCGCCTGGTGGTAATAGGTTTTTTTGAGGGTATAATTTGAGCGGGTAAAATTGGTTATTGAACTGTCTATCACTTTTTGTTTGTACACAAATTCTTTGATATACTGCGGGGCACCATAACGAAATCCTGAATGAATAAACCACTTCTCTTTTCGGTACACCCTGAAATAAACAGCAGGAATATAATCTGTAATACTTCCCTTACGGCCATAATAATTAAAAGGCACCGCACTTTCACCCTTTATACGAAACGGATGATAAACGCTGAGCCCGGCAGTAAAATAATATTTCGTCTTTTTTTCTTCTTCACTTTTGATTTGCTGTGCTGTATTGTCTGCCATTTTTTTCTTACCAACAGCTATCGTATCTGGCATTTTACTATTTTTTAAACTGCTGTCGCCGGAAGGGGATGATTTTTGCATGCCAGGTTTAATCAGCAGAGGGTCTTCATCATTTGTATCAGTTTCGTTTTCTGTAGCCGCATTGATTATTTTTATTTTCTGCTTTTTACCTGTATTAATTATAATTTTTTTACCCGGCTTATTATCTGCATGTAGCGAACCCTGAAAAATGGATACCTTATTTTTTCCCTTTACACTTTTTCTGATACGGATATTTTTATTTAAATAAAAGTTCTTGTCTTTTTTTACAACAGAACTATCGGGTGATGAAGCCTGCTGTAACGCAGGGGTTTTTATATTTGTTTCCGTTTGCCCATCTCTGATTTTATTTTTTGAATGATCATAAATAGAATCACTTACAAGATTATTTTGAAATACAGCCGAATCCTTTGTTCTTGTTGTAGCAGTATTTACCGGTACCATCTTTTTTATTTTACCAGTTCCGTTTGCCTGCCTGTAAAAAAAGAACCAACCTGCGCCAGCAATAATTGCCATTAAAAGTAAGCCCCAAACAGCACAGCCCCATTTAGGAATAAAAGGAACCAACAGGGAATCATCCTCTTTTTCTTCAAGCATTTTCTTCATTTCATCCCAGGCAAAATCTTCTGACGGCAATGGCAGGTTATTCAATTGCTTAACACATTCCTGTTCGTATGGTAATAAATTATTCAATATTGTTGTTGCTCTTGTGTGATTAATATTTTTAATTTTTTTCGTGCATCATTTAAATGCCATTTACTTGTTCCTTCACTTATGTGTAATAATTGGCCTATTTCTTTATGCCCAAACCCTTCCATGATATATAAATTAAATACAGCACGGGTGGAAGGTGCCAATTGCTGTACCAGCATTAGCAGAGCTCCTTCTTTCATTTTTGCAATTACCGATGGTTCAATAAAAACATTTTCTGCTTCCACTAATTCACTGGTGGCTATTTTATTTTGGGTGGGTTTTAAATGATCAATGCAGGTGTTTATGGTAATGGTTCTTATCCAGGTGTAAAGAGTTGCTTTTGCCGGATCGTACATTTTGATATTTTTAAACACTTTATAAAATGCATTATTTAATATGGCCAATGCATCTGCCTCATTTTTTGTGTAGCGCAGGCATAAGTTCATCATCACCTTATAATAGCTCCTGTACAATTGTTCCTGAGCTTTACGGTTTTGATTAATACAACCATCAATGATTGAGCTGATATGTTCTTCTTCTATTGGCAATATTTTGCTTAATTGCTTTGAGCCTGGATTAAAGTTTTATAAAAACACTTCGTTTTCTTTGATTGTGATAAATTAATTCAACAAAGTATTGTCCCTTATCAAAACTCTCTATAGGAATTTTTATTGTATTGTTTCCAGATATACCCGCAATCTGTTTGGTATAAAAAGGCATACCTGAAAGATTGTACACTATGCAAAAAATAACGCCTGGTTTTTCCATCGTTATGTTCATCTGTACATCTTTACCGCCTGCAGGGTTTGGGTATGAAATAATTGAATTGTTTACTCTACCCCCGGCAAAACCCGGTATTAAAATATTTTTGCAATGCTGTATTGTGCAACCCATATTGGTTACAATATTTAGGCATACATAATGAGAACCGGTATCAGAAAAAGAATGAACAGGATTAGCAACATGAAAAATAATACTATCCATCCGCCACAGATAAGAAATAATGGGTTGATTGCTTACTGCAGAAAATTGTGTTTGCCCAAGGCTGTTGCTGGTATAGGTAAACGATGCAGTACAGCTATCAGAAGCAGATCCGTTTATAATAATATTCTGACGAACAGAATCAAAACAATTATTTACACTATCAAACATCAAAAGATTTACTCCATAATTTCCAGCCTGCTGATAAATATGAACAGGAAATTTTTGGGTAGAAGCGTATCCATCACCAAAGTTCCATTGGTAAAGAATATTGGGCAAAGCAGGCAGCGCAGTAAATGTAATTTGGTTTGGATTTATTACTGAAGCAACTGCAGTAAATGATGCATGCCAGCTGCAATTTGGCGCTGTTGTGTTATTTATATTTTCGCAGTAAGAAGATATGCATCCATTATCTGTTACAATGCTAAGGCATACCTGGTGTTGCCCCGGAGACATTGTGCTATCAAAATAACTGGAGTAAATAGCGTTGGGTATTATTATACCATCTACAGACCAGGAATAATTTTTAATACCTGGGCCGTTTGCTGAAGAAGTTGAATAAAATTGATAACCATTACCAAAAACAGAATTTTTAGAAAAAGAAAAAGATGCCTGGCAGGCAGGGGTATAACTTACAGTTATAGTTTGCAAAACACTATCAATACAATTGAGCAAAGAATCCTGAACAATATGTTTTACCGTGTAGGTTCCGGGATTATAAATATGAACTGGAGATGATGTGGCTGCAGATTGAGAATAAACCGTACCATCACCAAAAAGCCAGGTATGGTTGCATACAGGAGAAGAAGCGTTACCCTGCACAAAACTTACCTTATCTATATTAATGGTAAATGAAAAACTGGCAACACATTGTGCAAAAATGATATTGCTGAAAAATAAGCCGGCAAATAGAATGAGTATAATTCTTTTCATAAAATGGGTTTATTTCATATACTGCTGCCCAAGAGTAAAGGTTGGGTAACCCAAAAAATAAAACCATTTTATTTTAAAAGCTTAGAAACTGTTTGAGTTAAAAATATTAATCACCATATTATTAGTTTATTTAACATAGAGGTTTAGAGAAATAGAGGAAATTATTAAATACTTATCCTCATAAAATTATAACTACTCAAAAAAATAGCCCTTAGGTTTAACTAACTCAAACAGCTTCTTAAAAAATTATTTTTTTTGTAATATAGCCACTGTTAACCTGCTCACACAAATAAGTTTACCTGCATCATCATTAATTTTTATATCCCATACATGCGTGCTGGCACCCAGGTGCAGCAGTGTGGCTGTTGCAGTAACGTAGCCATCTCTTACACTGCGCAAATGATTGGCATTTATTTCAAGACCTACACAAATAAATTTTTCAGGATCTATAATAAGATGAGAGCCTATGCTGCCCACAGTTTCTGCCAGTGCACAACTTGCACCACCATGCAGTAAACCATATGGCTGTATAGTTCTGTAATCTACAGGCATCTTCATCTTTAAAAAATCGGGGCCTATTTCTACCCATTCCATGCCAAGGCGCTCACCCATAGTTGCAGCCTGTTGAGATGTAAGCTGTGGTAATTGCTGGTTTTTATTAAACCAGATAATTTTATTTTTTAATGCCATTTTGTTTGATAGTTTCATTTACTGCTGCAGGCAAAAAACGGGAAACATCTCCACCGTTTTTTAATACATCTCTTACAAGGGTACTTGCTACAGATGTATATTGAGGAAGACAGGTAAGAAAAATAGTTTCAATATCGTCTGAAAGGCTGCGGTTCATATCTGCAATGGCTTTTTCATATTCAAAATCGTTTACATAACGTATGCCTCTTAAAATAAAATTGGCACCAACTTCTTTGCAGCACTGTATGGTTAAACCATCATAAGCCACCGCTTCTACTTTGGGATTATCTTTATAAATATCCCGCAGCCATTGCAATCTTTGCTGCTCACTAAACATAGGCACTTTATTTACATTTCGCCCAATGCCTATTACCAGTTTATCAAACAGCGGCAAGGCCCTGTTTATAATATCAGTGTGCCCCAATGTTACAGGATCAAATGTGCCGGGAAATAAACAAATTCTATTCATAATTGATGAACGGCCTCACCCCAACCCCTCTCCAAAGGAGAGGGAACTGGAAGATAAATTTGCAGACCGATTTTTTTATTCGTTGAAACTATGTTTTTATTCTATATAATTCCATCTTCGCTTCAATCTCAAACATTTCCTCCCCCCTTGGGGGAGATAGAGGGGGCTAAGAGATACAACACCGCCATTCTTACTGCCACACCATTTTCTACCTGCTGCAAAATAATAGATTCGTTGCCGTCTGCCACGTCGCTGTCTATCTCTACACCACGGTTTATAGGGCCGGGATGCATTATCACAATATCCTTATTTACTTCGTTAAGCAGCTTACGGGTTACACCATACGCCAAATTATATTCTCTTAAGGAGGAAAACAATACCTGGTTCTGCCGCTCTAACTGTATGCGTAATACATTGGCTACATCGCACCATTGCAATGCTTTTTTTAAATTATACTCTACAGCTACTCCCAGTGCTTCTTTTATGTAAACCGGAATTAAGGTAGGCGGCCCGGAAACCATAACTTCTGCCCCCATTTTTTTTAATAAATAAATATTACTGAGTGCTACCCTGGAGTGCATGATATCTCCTACCAGCAAAATTTTTTTTCCCTCCAGGCCTCCTGTTTTTTCCTGGATAGAAAATGCATCAAGCAAAGCCTGTGTGGGATGTTCATTAATACCATCGCCTGCATTTACAATTGCAGTATTGGGCAGGTGTTGTGCCAAAAAATGCGGAGCACCACTTGCACTGTGCCGCATTACCACCATATCTACTTTCATACTCAGGATATTGTTTACCGTATCCAGCAGGGTTTCGCCTTTACTTACAGATGAACCCGAGGCTGCAAAATTGATGGTATCGGCACTGAGTCTTTTTTCTGCCAGCTCAAATGATATGCGGGTACGTGTGCTGTTTTCGTAAAATAAATTTACAATGGTAACATCCCGTAAAGAAGGAACTTTTTTTACAGGCCTTTGTAAAACTTCTTTAAACTGTGTGGCGGTAGATAAAATAAGAGAGATATCTGCTGGTGAGAGTTCTTTAATGCCCAGTAAATGTTTGGTAGTTAGTTGCATTAAGGAGCAAAGCTATGGGAAAATGTTATAATTCGATAGTCTGCTTATGTGATAATTTTTTCGAGTCGAAATAATTTATTAAATCTTACCATTTAATGATATGGCAATAATTAGTAAGCAACCAACTAACTTCCATCTCAAGGTTTCAAAATACAAATTGATTATCGACCTAAGTTCCCCTTTAGGGGACAGGGGTTCTTAATAAATCATCACCTCTTCCCTATCCCACTCTACTTTTACTTTTTGGGTTACCACAGAATCTATTGCCAGGCCGCAATAATCTGGCTGAATGGGCAACTCCCGGCTAAACCTGCGGTTAACCAGTACACATAATTCTACTTTTTGTGGGCGGCCAAAATCCTGTATGGCATCCATAGCTGCACGAATGGTGCGACCTGTAAACAATACATCATCTATGAGTATCACTATTTTTCCTTCAATAGAAAAAGAAAGCTCTGTTTTGCTGGCCACATGAAATTCTTCCCTTACATCATCCCGGTAAAAAGTAATATCAAGAATGCCATAGTCTATTTTTTCAGTAGGGCAGAGAAGGCGTACCTGGTCTATAATTTTTTCGCTGAGTTTTACACCCCTGGGCTGAATGCCAATAAAAACTACGTCCTGCAGCGATGTATAATTTTCTACCAGTTGGTGTGCAAGCCTTTTAATGGTTACCTGTAATTGTGAAGCCGAAAGTAAAATCTGCATGCGTGTATAAATTGATTCCTGCGTTTTTAATTTTGTATGAAAGTAAAACTTATCGCACTAATAAAAAAAACCCTCTGCAAAGAGGGTTTTTTAATTATATAAATATTTGGGGTAAATTATTTTCCGCCATTTAATTCTGCCTGCAATAAACTCAGCTCATCCCACTTACCAGCTGCCGCCAGTTTTGCCTGCTTAGGCCAGGTTAAAGGGTTGTGCATATTGTACTGGCTGCCTGCAGCATCCAGTATTACCTTAAGATTTTTATTGGTAGCCTTGCCTAAATCTTTAAAACTGGTAATGCCTTCTTTTTTTAATATATCGGCAATCTTTTTTCCAACACCTTCAATTTTAGTAAGGTCATCGGCTGTTACCTTAAGAGCAGCTTCTTTTTTTGGAGCCTTTACTTTTGGTGCTGCGGCCTTAACAGCAGCAGCTTTTGATGCGGCTTTCTTTTTTTCTGCAACGGGAACATTTATTACACAATTTTCTACTGAGTTACCGTATACATCGCTCCAGGTGGTGTTGGTATTATCGTTAACCCAGCGGCCGTCATTAAGTAAATAACGGTACTGGTAAGATTTTCCGGCTATCAGTGCTACTTCTGCAAACATAGAACCATCTTCTTCTTTTTGTAACTGCACACCTTCTGCAGGGTTCCAGTTATTAAATTCTCCTACTAATACTCCATCAGATGCGTTAGCTACAAATTCGGATGGTAATTTAAAAGTTACTTTAGTTGTCATAATGTATTTCTATAATTAATAAATATAATTTCTATGCCTCTTAATACCGGCAGGCAGAAATTGTAAC
>JAYVGA010000268.1:0-2069 GCA_043772635.1 Chitinophagaceae bacterium | reverse complement strand
CTGGCATTTTCATCCTCAAAGCCACAGCATTTTTATGTGCATCCAGACCCTCGGCCTCAGCCATTAGTTCTACAGCACTGCCAATACTTTTAAGACCTTCTTTGCTCAATTGCTGAAAAGTAATTTTCTTTACAAAACTATCCAGCGAAACACCGCTGTATGCTTTTGCATAACCATTGGTGGGTAAAGTGTGATTGGTACCCGAGGCATAATCTCCGGCACTTTCCGGCGAATAATGCCCAAGGAAAACACTGCCGGCATTCATTACTTTTTCAGAAAGTTCTTCTGCATTATCTGCTGCAATAATTAAGTGCTCCGGCGCATATTCATTTAGTAATTCAAATGCATCATCCACATTTTCCATTACAATAAACCGGCTGTTTGCTAAAGCTTTTGCTGCAATGCTATTCCTGGATAAAAGCGCCAATTGTTTTTCCATTTCAATTTTTACAGCTTCAATTATTGTAAGTGATGTTACCACCAATAGCACCTGGCTGTCGGGGCCATGTTCTGCCTGGCTTAATAAATCTGATGCAACAAATGCGGCATTCGCAGTTTCATTTGCATATACAGCTACTTCACTGGGACCTGCAGGCATATCTATTGCAACAGCTTCTTTATTTACCAATTGTTTTGCGCAGGTTACATACTGATTGCCGGGACCAAATATTTTATACACTCTAGGTACCGATGCTGTACCGTAAGCCATGGCCCCTATAGCCTGCACGCCACCAATTTTATACATATTTTCTAAACCAATTAATTTTGCAACATATAAAATTACCGGGTTTACTTTTCCGTTTTTACCGGATGGTGTGCATACCACAATTTCTTTACAACCCGCCAGCACAGCAGGAATACCCAGCATTAATAATGTAGAAAACAAAGGAGCTGTACCACCGGGAATATATAAGCCCACTTTTCCTATAGCTACAGATTTTCGCCAGCATAATACTCCTGCGGCAGTTTCTATTTGCTGAATTGTTTCTCGTTGTGCCTGGTGAAATTTGCTGATATTATTTTTTGCAATTTGAATAGCTGCTTTTAAATGATCATCAACTGATGCAACTGCTTCTTCAATTTCTTTTTGGCTAACTTTTAATTCATGCAATTCTACCCCATCAAATTGCGCAGCATATTTTCTTACTGCTGTATCGCCGTTTAATTTAACATCATTTAATATACCTGCTACTTTATTTTCTAATGATGATGTATCAAAAACAGGGCGTTGTAACAATTGCTGCCACTCACTTCTTAATGGATTTATAAATATTTGCATAGTATCCCCTGTCCCTCCTGCCCCGAAGTATTTCGGGATAGAGGGAACTTAGTTAAAGTTTATAATTTTTTCAAACAACATTATATTTACGCTGACTGAAAACTGAATACAATTTTTTTATTCTCTTGCTCCCAGTTACCCTTTAGGGGCCCCGATATTCATCGGGGTAAACTGGAGGGGCATTTTTTTACACAATCATTTTCTCTATCGGTACTACCAAAATTCCTTCTGCCTCAAAATGCTTTAGCTTTTCTATTACTTCCCAAAAATCATTTTCGTTTACTACGCTCTGCACACTGCTCCAGCCTTCTGTTGCCAACGGAACAATAGTAGGGCTTTTCATACCCGGTAAAACTGATGAAATGTTTTTTAACTGCCTGTTGGGCGCATTTAAAATAATGTACTTATTATTTTTTGCTGTTTTAACTGCGTTAATGCGCAAAAGTAATTTTTGCAGCAGGTTTTTATTTTCTTCAGAAAGATTTTTATTGGCTGCCAGTACTGCTTCTGACTGCAGAATTACTTCCACTTCTTTTAACCCATTGGTAAAAAGCGTACTGCCGCTGCTTACCAAATCGCAGATGGCATCTGCCAGCCCAATGCCTGGCGCTATTTCAACCGATCCACTGATCTCATGTATCTCAGCATCACTATTGTTTTCGTTCAAATATTTTTGCAGGATGTTGGAATAAGTAGTGGCAATTTTTAATCCCTTTAAATCGTCAATAGATTTGTACAGCATGCCTTTGGGTACAGCAATGCTGAGTTTACATTTTCCAAAACCCAGGCG
>JAYVGA010000267.1:0-3550 GCA_043772635.1 Chitinophagaceae bacterium | reverse complement strand
TTTAACGCCTTCTTTTATTTTTAAGGATGGTTATTGGTTTATCTTGGACCCGGTAAATTAAAAAAGAAATAATGAATGCTATAAAAAGAATATTACTTGTTATTTGTGTGCTGTGCGTTGGGCTGGCTGGTTTTTCGCAAACAGAGCTTGAAAAAATTTCTTTGCTGGATAATAAAGTAACCATATTTGCTCCCAAAGGTTTTACAAAAATGACGGAAGAAATGCTGGCCATCAAATACCCTGCAGGCGCAAATAAACCACAATGGGTATTATCGGATGAGGATGCAACAGTAAACCTGGCGTACAATTATACTACGTATAAAATTGATGATAATGGCATACCGGGTTTTACAGATGAAATGCTCACCGTTTTAAAAACCAACAGAAAAGATATTGAATTTATTGATGATGGCATTTTACTCCAGGATGGTAAAAACATTGGATACATCAAATTTATTTCGGAGGCAAAAGACCAAAAAGTTTTCAACTTTTTATTTTATATCAGTGTTGATAACCGTCTGCTGCTTTTTACCTTTAACTGCATAAACAGACTGAGAAAAAAATGGGAGGCAAGTGCAGATGAAATGGCCGCATCCCTGAGGTTGCAGAATTTGTAAAGCAGTAATAAATTGCTGAGAGAACAAAGAGAGAAGGAGAAAATAATCAAATTGAAATAAATGGTTGCTACACATGATAAATTTACCACGAATATAGCTAACCAGGTAAATGAAATTTGTGCAATATCAAAATGAAATTAAAGTTGTTCAAGGTTTTTAGCAGTTAATATTTTGTTAGCATCTTCCAGTAAATCTATTAACTGCTGGCGGGTTACATTCAGCAAAACCCTTTTACCATGTATCAAAAAAATATTTATATTTAAACCAATCTTTTTTACAAAACAAAAAAGGTTTCTCTCCAAATAATTTTATCTTGCCTGTACAAATAAAAATGATACACACCTTTTGCAAATGGCTCCACATTAATTTGTGATACATTTCCTTTTCCAATTTTTACAATACTACCCTGCTGGTTGTAAATCTTATAATTTGTTTGGTCCATATTTATATTTGTATTAATAAAAATAGTAGCACTTGCAGGGTTTGGAAAGAACTTTAATGAAAACTTCTCTTCATCCATCTTTACTTTTATAGTTGCAGATAATGCTTTCATTCCATTTATATCTGTTTGCACAAGCTGATAATACTGATACCCCTTTAAATTTACATTATGTAAAAACTGGTATTGCTGTGGAACAGATGAATTTCCAGCAGCAAAAACTTTTGCGATGGGTAAAAAAATTAATCCATCTGTACTATGCAAAATTTCAAAATAATGGTTGTTTATTTCTTGTTCTGTCTGCCATTTTAATTGTACAGCGTTGTTTTTTTTGCTGCCTGCAAAATAAGAAAGTGTAACAGGCACTACAGTTGAATAGGTAACAGATAAGGATGGTCTATTGACAATAGTTGCGTTTTCTCTTGATGCAAAACGCCTTGCTGTAGCCCCAGTAGTTTCATTGCACAATAATATCCAGCCAAAATTTGCTGCAGTGTTGTTTAACCAATTTTGTACATCTGCAATCATGCCTGCATCAGTCCAGGTATAAAAACCTGTACCTGCAATACTGGTACCTGCAGATGCTGTTGCTGTAAAATCGCCGCCAGCAGTTGTCCAATTACCTGCAGGGAAAAAGTTATTGGGCCAGGTGGCATCATTTGCCGTAGCGGCGGCTCCGCCCCCATCGCCAGATGCTGCCGCATTGGATGTTCCTTCTCCCCAGTCTGTAGTAAGTTTAAATAGAGAAACATTATCTGCAATAGTCCTGCTGATATTGCAGTTTAATGTAAGCGTTACTCCTGTAATAACAGCACCAGCCGGCACTACTGCAGCTATATCAAATTTTAGCAATCCCCGCCTTGGGCTGTTACCACCATTATTTCCGCTAAAAAAATTTTGCCCGATTGCATTGCTGTTTGCAGGAAAGTTTTGGTAAATGGTATTATCAGCCGATGCGTTTAAAATTATAGTTGTTTGCGCATTTAAAATAAAACACAAACACATTGCATCAACAAAAAAGTATAGCCTAATCATCCTTTCATAAATTTATAAATGTGGTCACTCCATGTTTACAAAATCATATTGTACTAAAAACAATTCATCCCTCGTAGCTTCTCCATTTTTAATTTTCTTAGGTGGCAAAATAATCAGGTTATTATTTTCTTCAGCATTATTGTAGTATGCAATGCCAAAAACTTTACTGCCGGCAGAAAGTTTTACCGGCACTGCCATATCATATTTCTTTTTCCAGTGAGCATCCCATTTAGGTATTTTTAAAATATTTATTCTTTTGCCGCTGGCACTGTCTATTGCATATATTTCCCAGCTGTAGCAGGCGTACTGGCCTTGCGGCATTACACTTATTATTTCGATAGGCTTATCAATTTTAGTGGTTGCAAAAAATTTTTTCTTCTCATCTACATCAATTACAAAAGGCCCATTAGTAATATCATTGCCTGTAAATAAAATAGAAGAATGAATTAGCTTCAATCCCCCATTATTATTGGTGATTTTACATTTTAAATAAGATAAATCTTTTTCAGGCGTATTAGATGCTGCATACGTAATATGAAATAAGATTTTGCTACCCGCAGGTATGTTTTTTATGTATGGTTTTTCAAAAAAAGTAGCTGTCATATCAGCCGTCCATTGGTACCAGATATATTGATGCGGAATAAAACCCACGCTTGCAAAACTGCTGTATCCATATTTTAAATCGTTGCTGTCGTACTTCATGCCAATAGCTCCTGTATCTATAGAAATGCTGCATGCTTTTACAATTTTTTTATTGCCAGGCACAAACTCCAATTCCTCTACGTACACATCTTCATTTATGTTTGCAGGAATTACAAAAACCTGTGTTCTATCTGTATAATCTGCCGCTTGCAAAAAAGCTTCTTTCATGGCAAAAACAATATCAGGTTTTTGTATGGATGTATTTTGAGTAGTAATTTTTTGTTTTACATTTTTTACTACAATCCCTTCTTCCATCCCATTGCTTACCCAATTTTTTATTAAGGCAATTTCATTTTCATTTAAATAATTAAAGTTTTTTAAATTTGAAAATCCATGATCTGCTTTCCACGGTGGCATTAATTTATTTTCCGAAACGTACTGTACCATTTTACCATAAGCACTTAATTCTTCATAATTAGTTAATGGCATAGTACCAACGTTTCCTTTGCTATGGCAGGGCATACAGTGATTTTCTATTATTGTTTTAATGCCGGATATGTAATTTATTTGCTGGCTATAACCAAAACATCCGCAAAAGATAAAATGTAAAAAAAATAAAGCAATCTTCATTACATTTATTTTTTAGTATAAGTAATGTAGCACCCTACAGCTTTTTTCCAGGGTTTGGGAAATTCTTTTCCTTCGGTTATCATTGCCAGCGCATTGTTTAAATCATTGCTGCCAAAAATATGTCTGCGTTTGCCTGGCTCTAAATAAGCATCGTTTATTCTTCCCTGATATATTATTTTATTATCAG